>JAIOQJ010000013.1 GCA_021413475.1 Planctomycetota bacterium
CCTTTCAGATCGCGCGTGTCTTTCCCGAATTCACCGCGCTCAGCAATGTCATTGTAGCCATCGAGGCTCGCAACCGGAACCGAAGCGGGCACGACCTGTGGTTTCGGCCCGGATTCGTTGATCAGATCCAACCGAGGCCGATGGCGACCAGCGGGATGCCGATGCCATTGGTGAGAATTTCGAGACCGCCGAGGAGCATGCTCACGAACGAGTGGGCGAGACCATTGCCGTCTTCTCGCGAACGGGCGACGTAGTAGCCCTGCCTGCCGAAATAGATGGCGAAGAAACCGAGCAACAGTCCGGCGAGGGGGATCAGGCCAATAATCGCGCAGAGGTAGGCAGTGCGAGCTTTGGGGTTCTTTTCAGGCAAGAAAGAGCCCGGAATCTCTTTACGATCGGGCCGTTTACGACGGGGTGCGTTGGGTGAATTCGCGGACATCGAGCCCTTTCGAACATTTGGCGACAGATTGGTTTAATATCGCCCGCGGGAAGCGGCGAAGTTGATTCGGAGCGAGTCATTTGGCCAAGCAACACGTCACCAATGCCGTTCGAGCCGTTTTCTTCGATGCCGTCGGCACACTTTTGCACCCGGCGGACCCGGTCGTCGAGACTTATCGCACCATCGCTCACAAGCATGGCCTCGATCTCGATGAGGCAACGATCCGTTCCCGAATTCGCGACTCGTTTGCCCGCCAGGAGATGATCGATCAAGAAGCGGGTTGGCGAACCAGCGAGGAGAGGGAACTCGAACGCTGGCGGACGATCGTGCGGGAAACTCTTCGCGAAAACGCTCATTCGGAATCATGTTTCCAGGAACTATGGGATTGGTATCGCGAGCCGCGGGCGTGGTCATTGCCAGTGGATGCGGATCGTGTTTTGAATGATCTCTCCGGCCGCGGTTTGGTGATTGGGATGGCTTCCAACTTCGATGCCCGGCTGGCCGGAATCGTCGAGCGAATGCCCGGCCTGTCGCTTTTGGCCGACCGCTGTGTCATCAGTTCTTTGGTCGGCTGGCGCAAACCGGCCCCGGAGTTCTTCCACGAAGTCGCGCGGGTAGCTGGTTGCGCGGCCGGGCAGATTCTCTTCGTCGGCGACGACTATCGCAACGATTACACGGGGGCTCGCGCGGCGGGCATGCGGGCGCTGCATCTTGATGCGGGCGGGAAATCGATGGTTGCGGAACGGATCACGCGGTTGAGTGAGATAATCCCGGCGACTGTTCGTAGTGACCCGCTTTAGCGGGTCTAGGCGCTCTGACCCGCTAAAGCGGGTCACTACAAACTTGGGACTCACACCACCGGCACCATCTCTTGTTCCACGTTGTCAGTCGGCTTCAGGCGTGGGTGTAGTCGCCGCATCACGACTCGATTGATGACCTGAAGGAACGCCATCGCGCTGGCGGCGATCACATTGGTATCGGCCCCGCGGCCGCTGATCTTGCGGCCTTCGAATTCGACTTCGACCACAGATTCTCCCTGTGCGTCGAGTCCACCAGTCACGCTGCGGACGCGATAATCGGTGACTTTCAACTCCACGCCGGTGCCGCGCTGGATTGACTTGAGGACCGCATCGACGGGACCGTCACCGACCGCCGGTTCGCAGACGGTACGGCCATCCTCGTGCTTGAGCGTGACCGCGGCGGTGGGGGGCACGCCCGAACTCGCCGAGCAGGTAAAATTCACGAGCGTCCAAACGTCGCCCGCCCCGGTCTGCAATTGGTTCTCGATCAGAGCTTCGATGTCGGCGTCGTAGATGCTCTTTTTCCGATCAGCGAGAACCTTGAACGCATCGAACAGCCGTTGAAACTGGCCTTCATCGACCCGATAGCCCAGGTCGTTGATGCGTTGCTTCAAAGCGTGCCGGCCGCTGTGCTTGCCGAGCACGAGTTCGGTGCGCGGAATTCCGACGTCCTCTGGCCGCATGATTTCGTAGGTGCTGCGTTCCTTGAGCATGCCGTCCTGGTGGATGCCAGCCTCGTGGGCGAACGCGTTCTGGCCAACGATCGCCTTGTTCCGCTGCACCTGCATGCCGGTCACCATGCTGAGTTTCCGGCTGGTCGGATAGAGCAAACGCGTGTTGATTCCGGTTTGCAGCTTGTAATGGTCGGCCCGCGTGCGCAACGCCATCACGATCTCTTCGAGGGCGCAATTACCCGCCCGCTCGCCGATACCGTTGATTGTGCATTCGACTTGCCGAGCCCCCTCCATCAACGCGGCGAGACTATTCGAAACCGCGAGTCCCAGGTCGTTGTGGCAATGGACGCTATAGACAACCCGGTCCGATCCGCGAACGTTTTTCTTCAAATAGCGGATAATCTCAGCATAGTGCGAGGGGACCGCGTAGCCGACGGTATCGGGGATGTTGAGCGTGGTCGCTCCCGCTTCGACAGCTTTCTCGACGACTTCCGTGAGAAAGTCGAGTTCTGTTCGAGCCGCGTCTTCCGGCGAGAATTCAACGTCCTCGACGTGTCCGCGAGCTCGCTCGACGCCTTCGACGGCACGGCGGACGATCTCCTCACGCGACATTTTCAGCTTGAATTCGCGATGAATGGCACTGGTGGCGAGAAAGACATGAATACGCGGCCGGGCGGCATTCTTGAGCGCTTCGGCGGCCCGGTCGATATCCGCCGGATTGCAGCGAGCCAGGCCGCAGATGATCGGACCAGTGATGGTCCGCGCGATCGCCTGCACTGACTCGAAATCGCCCGGCGACGCGATGGGGAACCCCGCTTCGATGACGTCCACGCCGAGATCGCTCAGGGCGCGAGCCATCTCAAGCTTCTCGCCGAGATTCATGCTGCAACCGGGCGATTGCTCGCCGTCGCGCAGCGTCGTGTCGAAAATCATCACTCGGTTGGGATCGGTCGCGGGGGGCATTGTTGCACTCCTCAATCAACAAAAAAAGCCCTGGAACTTCATTGGAAAGTCCCAGGGCCGCTATTCGTGTTCGGGTTCCATCTATCGATGGCGGCTCCAGGACTTCTTCAAAGGAAGAAGGGTAAGAAGGTTCAGAAGTCGAATATTCGGAAACATGGTGCCGCCTTGGAGAATTCACTATCTGCCACCAATATAGAAAATCGACACCGACAAATCAACGGCAAGCTTCAAGTAGTCCGGTTGCTCCGCAACCGGTAACCGGACTACTTGAAGCCTTTTCACATCACTGCCCGTGCTGATGAATAATTTCGCAGAGCTTCCCAAGAATTTTCCCTTCCCGAGAAGCGGCCGCACCGCGCGGCAGCGGCACTTCGTTCACGAACATCGCAAAATAGAGCTTCGTCCCTTTTGCCGTCTCCATCGTTCCTGCCAAGGCCTTGCTGCGCAGAAGCACCCTTTCGTTCATGAGATCGTGATAAACGAGCGTACCGGTCTTAGCACGCACCTTCCCTTTCACGGGACTATCCGGGGGAAGCACATTCACGAGAGTGCCATCCACGCCGATAATCGGCAGGGCATTGAAGTAAACTTCGGCTTCGGGCCGCTCGGCCATCTTCTGCAGAAGCGTCACGGTAGCCCGCGGTGTAATCGAGTCGGACTGGGCACCGCCGGCACCACCCGCGAACGAGATCGTCTGCACGGGAACGCCGAGCTTCTTGAGGAAGGCACCCTGGAATTTCATGCCCTCTTCGAGCGTCCGTTCGCCGTGCTTGGTGGCCACGAGCAAGGGCAGGGTACTCGCATACAAATTATGGCTGACCTTTAACGTGACCGTGATTGCCTCCGAGAGTGGCGCGGATTGAAACGACGCCGGCTTTGGCATCTTGGCATAGCGGTCGGGATCGGGAAGTTGAGCGGATTCCGGACGGAACAAGCTACCATTGCAACGGATTCCGTGCCGACGCAAGGCTTCGATGAAGAGAGCTCGTGCGTAAAGTATTGGCTCGTCGACCGCGTATACTCGGACCAACGGTTTGGCGTCGTGGGCGAGTTCGCCGCGAATCGAGAGGTTGGTCGGGCTGGTGGCATTGAGCGTTAGTGTCGTCGGCTTGCCAGGGGCCGCAGTGACAACATCGGCGTCGATTTGAAAGTACGCCGTCGCGGGACGTGTGCGAACGTTAGCTGGTTCGCCCGGTTTTTTGCCCGGTTGAACCATGATATCGAGGACATTGTCGTTCACAATCATCGGGCTCAGGAGATCGGGGCCGCTGCCGGTTCCCTGGGCTCTCTTGAAGAGGCGATCGTCGATCAGAATCTCGCCTTTCACCTCTTTGATCCCAGCCTTCGCGATCTGTTTGGCCAATTGATCGAGAGCGTAGACAGGATCCGTGTCAGTGAGCGACGCTTCGAGGAGCCCGGAATTCGCGTAGGTGTGATCGTAATTCGTGAAGACGGTTTTGCCATCTTTGCCAATGCGGCCGCCGAAGGTGAGATCGCCCGACGCAACCAGGATGAGATCCCCGAGGAGTATGCCGTCCTTCACCTCGCCGTTTTGATAAACGGGCGTGTTAAATCGATAATCCGGGCCGAACGTCGCCAGAGCCGTGGCGCACGAAAAGAGTTTCGTTGTGGACGCCGGAATGAAGAGCCGTTCTGGATCGCGTTCAAAAAGCGTCCGGCCGCTCTTTGCTTCGACGATGAGCATCCCCCAGTGGGCTTGCTTGTAGTCGTCGTGATCGATGACTTCCTTGATCTTGGCCGTGAGGGTGTCTTCGGCCGCGACCGGTGCCGCCAGACAACCGGTGAACAGGATCGCCCAGATCAGTGTGAGAGAACATTTCATGACGAGCCTACTCCTGGGTATACTTGGCCATGATTTTCCATCGATATTGATACTACCATTAAGCGTTCACGTAAGACTTTCATTCGTTCCACAAATTACGCACACCCGGCTGCAACGAATTCCGCGTTTTTGCAACGCATTCCAGCCACTTTGCAATCAGTTTCACTCGTTTTGCAACGCATTTCGATCATTTTGCAATCAATTTCACTCGTTTTGCAACGCATTTCGGGCACGGCAAAGACTACCTGCGACAGCCCGACGATGGAAACCCGCGCGGGATCGCCGCAGGCGAAGGCTTTGGTGAGACACAGCTGTCCGATACTGGCCGAGACACCGATGCCGATCAGGAGCAACATCGGTTGCCAATGCCAGAAGGGGACTTTGCCCGGCGTGAAAGGGAAAATCATGAAACTGATGACGCAAAAGACGGTTGCGACCATCGCGAAATGCACGACGATCGCGCTCGAGTTTACTCCCTTTAGACGATGCAAACCGAGCATGGCGATGGCGGTGGCGAGTGAAGCCATCAGGGCGATGAATAGGGCCAATTGTGAGCCATCGTCTTGCGGTTGTTGGATCATCCAGACGCCGGCGATTCCCGCGAGCATGGCCACCCAGACTCGCCCCGCGGGCCAGACTCCCAGCATCGGCCAGGAGAGTATCGCCACCCAGAGCGGAAACGTGTTGGTGAGCGTCAGCACCGTCGAGACGTTCAGCCGAGTTAATGCGTAGAAACTGGCCACCAAACTCACGCTGCCGGCGAGACTGCGCATCCAGAGAATGCGCGGTCGCCAGAAAACGAGCCTTTTGCCGGAAATTAGAGAGGTGGCGCCGACGAAGAGAAAGACGAGCAGGCACCGGCTCATGGCCACGGTCTGCCAGTCGCACATCTGGCCGGCGGCGTGCGCCATGGCCCCCATGATCGTGAAAACGAAGCAGGCGGCCAGCATCCAAACGTAGGGAAGCGTCGATGATCCGCGCACGTGGCCCTCGATTGGAAGCGATGGTTTTGTTATAGGAGACACCAGTGAAAACGACTTTTTCGTCCGAGCCCGAAGCGCCAGCAAGGGAGTTGTTTCCTTTGCTGGCGCTTCGGGCTCGGATAAACGGCTCCGCACCAGCTCTCGCCCCTTCCCACTCGCGATTGACAGGTTTCCCACCTTAGCTACAATTCGTACTCGTTTGATGCACGCCCTGGACTTCACTCCTTGTCGAAAGAGTTCACCCGTGGCCGACGTTCCGATTGAACCGATCGATCCGCATTCTGGCGATGCCGTGGCGAGCCGTTCCGAGAAGCTTCAAAAGATTGAGGCACTCGGGATCGATCCGTGGGGCCAGCGTTTCGATGGGCATTTGGCAGTGGCGGACATTCTGGCCAAGCCGTGCGTCTCGTTTGACGATCAACCGACGGAGAAGGTTCGCGCGGCCGGTCGCATCGTGCTCCGCCGGGATATGGGTAAAGTTCACTTCCTCCAACTGCGCGATCTGACCGGCACCATCCAGATCATGATCGGCCAGAAGCAAGTCGGCGAGCAGGGCTGGGCGTTGTCTCAGCTTTTCGATCTTGGCGATCTCGTTGGCATCGATGGCGTCTTCGGCAAGACGCGCAAGGGCGAGCCGACAATTCGGGCCGAGGGACTGACGATCCTCTCGAAGTCGCTCGAGCCGCATCCCGAGAAGTTCCACGGCATGTCGGACGTCGAGTATCGCCTTCGGCATCGTTATCTCGACCTGGTCTATACTCCAGAAACGCTCGAACGGACCAAGCAACGGATCAAGATCGTCCGCACCATTCGCAACCATCTCGATAGTCAAGGCTTCATGGAAGTCGAAACGCCAACTCTCCATTCGATTGCCGGTGGAGCGGCGGCACGGCCGTTCGTCACGCACCACAACGCCCTCGATATCGATCTGTTCCTACGAATCGCTCTCGAATTGCATCTGAAGCGATTGCTGGTGGGCGGTCTGGAACGGGTTTATGAAATCGGCCGCGTCTTCCGCAACGAGGGGATCAGCCATAAGCACAACCCCGAATTCACGATGCTCGAACTTTACCAGGCCTACGGCGACTATCGCTCGATGATGGACCTGACCGAGAACGTGCTGATCGCCTGCGTCGATGCCATTGGCGGAGGCAGGGTGCGGCCCTGGGGCGAGAAGAGCGTCGATTTCAGCCCGCCCTGGCAGCGCGTGAAATATTCCGAACTGTTCCAGGAGCACGTCGGCGTTTCGATGGACGACAAGGGCGGCGTTTTCGAAGCCGCCACTAAATTGCATCTGCCCACGCAGGGTAGAGAGCACGATGTACTCGTCCATGAATTGTTTGAACATTGCGTCGAGGACAAGCTAGTCGGGCCGATTTTTGTACACGACTACCCGGCCGCACTTTGTCCTTTGACGAAGCGGAAGCGTGACAACCCGAACATTGCCGAGCGTTTCGAGCTTTACGTTCACGGCATGGAACTGGCGAACGCCTACACGGAACTGAACGATCCGATCACGCAGGAATCGACGTTCCGCCGGCAACTGGTGGGGATGAAAGAAGAAGACTCGATGGCCAAGATGGATGACGATTTCATCCGCGCCCAACGGCACGGCATGCCCCCAGCCGGCGGCCTGGGCATCGGCATTGATCGGCTGATCATGCTGCTGACGAACACGCCCACGATCCGCGATGTGATTTTGTTTCCGCTGCTACGGCCGGAGAGTAAAACTTGAGCGTGAAGCCGCGATGCGGAGTCTTCGGAGCGGAGCGCTCCGCTCCGAAGACTCCGCGTCGCGGCTTCACGAGTGACCGATCAGCCCCTGTTGGTTTTTCCGAGGTACATGGATGTACAAGATTCTCCTGTGCTGGCGTTATTTGCGGACACGCTTTCTGGCGGTCGTCTGCATCGTAAGCGTGATGCTCGGCGTGGCGACACTGGTGGTCGTCAACAGCGTCATGAGCGGCTTCAGCACCAAGTTGAAGGATCGCCTACACGGTCTCCTTTCCGATGTCGTCGTCGAAACGCCGAACTACAACGGTTTTCCCCTCACCGACGAAGAAATGATGCGGATGATCCGGCAATCGCCCGCCGGCGAACATATCGAGGCGATGACGCCGACCATCGAAGTCGTGGCCATGGCGAACTTCGAGATGGCCTATCGCAACGATCAAGATCCGGGTTATTCGCCCATCGCCGATCGGCAGAAAGTCACGCGGCCGATTCGGCTCGTGGGCGTCGATCCCAAGGGCCGTGCGGCAATTGGCGGCTTCGCGGAATTCCTCACCGATCCCAAACGCCGTGAACAGCCGTCCTTTGATCTTTCGCCGGTATCTCGGGCCATGTTCGAGCGGCAAAATCCGCTGCCGCCGAACTTTCTACTTCCGGTACCAGAAGGCTGGCCCGCCAATGTCCCGCCGCCGGAAGAGACACCAGCGGGCACGCGCGAGCCCAAGGGAGCCATCGTCGGTTTCGCGATTGCATCGTACCGCGATACCAACACGAAGACCGGGAAGATCGAGGACATGTACGTTCTTCAGCCTGGTGACACGATCGATATTCTGACCGTCGGCGCGGGCAAACGCGAGATTCAGCCGGTCTTCTCGCCCTTCGTCGTAGCCGGTTACATCAAGACGGAAATGGCCGAGTATGATTCGAACTACGTCTTCGTGCCGCTCGATTATCTCCAGCAGATACGCGGCACGCCCGGGCGATCGACGCACATCCAAATCAAACTGAAAGATTACGCTCAGTCAAAGTTTGTCGTGGCGGAACTCAAAAAAATCTTCCGCGATACGTACACCTATCAGATCTTCACCTGGGAAGAAAAGCAAGGGGCGCTACTGGCGGCGATCGACATCGAACGCGGCATCCTCAATCTTCTGCTATTCATGATCATCGGCGTCGCCGGGTTCAGCATTCTGGCGATCTTCTCGATGATCGTCGTCGAAAAAACGCGAGACATCGGCATCCTCAAGTCGCTCGGTGCCTCGAATCGCGGTGTGATGATGATCTTCCTCGGCTATGGCCTACTTCTCGGAGTCGTCGGCTCGGGACTGGGCACGCTCCTTGGGCTGCTCATCACGGACAACATCAACGTGATCGAAGCCTGGCTGAGTATGATTACCGGCAAGGAGATTTTCGATCGCAAGGTTTACTATTTCGACGAGATACCGACAGATGTTCGGCCGTGGAATGTGATCTGGCTCAATATCGGAGCGATCAGTATTGCCGCGTCCTTTAGCGTGATCCCGGCCCTACGAGCCGCCTTATTGAAACCCGTGCAGGCTTTACGCTTCGAATAATTCAGGGAGATCAGGATGATCGTCGCGAAAAACTTGCACAAAACCTACCGTCGCAACGCGGACATGGTGCGCGTGCTCAACGGCATCGATCTTGAAGTGCAGGCAGGCGAATTTTTAAGCATTATCGGTGCTTCCGGGTCAGGCAAAAGCACGTTGTTGCATCTGCTCGGCACGCTCGATAAACCGGATGAAGGCACCATCACGCTCGAAGGCCGCCGCGTGGAGAACCTGACGGGCTGGGAACGCGACCGGTTGCGCAACGAGATTTTCGGCTTCATCTTCCAGTTCTACCACCTGTTGCCGGAACTCACGATGTTCGAGAACGTGATGATGCCGATGATGGTCAATTCGAACATGTGGAACTGGTGGGGCAAGCGAAAAGAGGCGAGGAAACGTGCCACTGAAATTCTGGAGCGAGTCGGACTTGGGCATCGGTTGAAACACAAGCCGCGTGAACTTTCGGGCGGCGAGATGCAGCGGACCGCTATCGCCCGAGCCCTGGTGGCCCGGCCGCGTATTCTGTTCGCCGACGAACCGACCGGCAACCTCGATGCAGCGACCGGCGACGGTATCGTCAGCTTGCTACGCGACTTAAACCGCCAGGATGGCTTGACCATCATCATGGTCACGCACAATCTGGAACTGGTTTCGACGACTGACCGAGTTCTGCGGATGCACTTGGGAAAAATTGAACCATATCGAGCGTCACCGATTTTAGGACATTTGGCAGAGCCCGTGGCACTGGCAATTCCCGTCGAAGCGTTAGATGAATTTGGCGAACCTGCGGTGACTCTACCCTTTTCCGAGTCCGGCAAGCTGGAACCGTTGCGAGCGTCGGGATGAGCTGAAGACTGATGACGGTCGCTCTCGTTAACCCGACGCGCTAGCGAGGGAGATGCGCATCCCTCGCTAGCGCGTCGGGTTAACAGGTGCGGCAGCTTGTGGCTTAGCACTCGCTCTTACACATTCCCGCTTATAAACTGACCTATCTGTCCTATAATCTAGTTTTTGCCGAGAGTTGACTCCGGGAGTGAGCCTGATGAGCACGCGCGTTTACATCAACGGGAAGCTGTTTGACAAAGCCGACGCCAAGGTGAGCGTTTACGATCACGGCTTTCTGTACGGCGACGGGGTGTTCGAAGGCATTCGCATCTATCACGGCAAGGTTTTCAAGCACAAGGAACACGTCGATCGTCTTTATGAGTCGGCCCGGTCAATCGCGCTTGAAATCCCGATGAGCCGCGAGGACATGATGAAGGCCGTCGACGATACGGTCAAAGCCAACAACAAAACTAATGGCTATATTCGCCTTGTCGTGACGCGCGGCCCGGGTACGCTGGGTCTTGATCCCCGTAAGTGTGAACCGCAAATCATCGTCATCGTCGATGACATCAGTCTTTATCCTGCCGAGCTTTACGCGAACGGTCTGGAAATTATCACGGCCTCGACGATTCGAAATCACCCCAACGCGGTGAATCCGCGGATCAAGTCGCTGAACTATCTCAATAACATTCTGGCGAAGATCGAAGCGATCCGGGCTGGATGTTTCGAGGCGATCATGCTCAATCACAAGGGAGAGGTCGCTGAATGCACGGGCGATAACTTGTTTCTGGTCAAGAATGGCGTCCTCAAAACAACGCCTTCCGATGCAGGCATTCTTGAAGGTGTGACGCGCAACGTCGTTCTCGAAATCGCCAAGGCCGCCGGG
>JAIOQJ010000596.1 GCA_021413475.1 Planctomycetota bacterium
CGTCGATCGGTTTTTGATTTCGCTAGGATGGTTGAACGGGGAGCCGACGATAAAGAAGTGAGTTTTCCGATGTGGAGCAAGCTGTCAACTTGCTCTTCTCGTTTTAGGCAAACTGGCAGTTTGCCCCACATCACGCCACCATCTGCTCCGCCTCATCCTCCGGCCAATCCTCAAACCGCACGGCCACCTGCTTCGACACCCCCGACTCTTGCATCGTGATGCCGTAGAGCACATCAGCGGCGGCCATGGTGCGTTTCTTGTGTGTGATGATGATGAACTGCGATTGATCGAGGAACTCGCGCAACACCGAGGAGAGACGTGTGGTGTTCGCCTCGTCGAGGGCGGCATCGACTTCGTCGAGCAAGCAGAACGGGCTCGGTTTGCTTCGGAAGATCGCGAAGAGAAGGCCCACGGCCGTCAGGGTTTTTTCGCCGCCGCTGAGGAGCGAGATGCTGCGTAGTTCTTTGCCGGGGGGGCGGGCGACGATTTCGATACCGCTTTCGAGGACGTCGTCGGGGTTTTCGAGAATGACATCGGCCATGCCGCCGCCAAAGAGCTTGCGGTAAAGCTCCTGGAAATTCGCGCGGATCGTCTCGTAAGTTTCCGTGAAGAGTTTTCGGCTGTCGGCGTTGATCTTGCCGATGATCTCAATCAGGGAGCCTTGGGCCGAGGTTAGATCGTCGTGCTGGGCCTGAAGGTCCTTGGAGCGGGTTTCGACTTCTTGCAATTCCTGAAGCGATTCGAGGCTGACGTTGCCTAGCTTGCGGATTTTCTCCTTGAGTTGGCCGATCTCGTCGTTCACTTGCGGCGTCTCGCCGATTTCAATGGTGGCAAGCGGAACTTGTTCAGGGGACTCTTGCACTTCGGGTGTCGCGATCGAATTCAAATCGATCTGATAATCCTCGCGAAGCCGATCGACGAGTGAGTTTCGGGAGTTTTCGAGATCGCGTACCGCGAGTTCGCATTGATGCAGCCGAGCCAATTGTTCTTGCGACGCGGCCCGAACCGTCTGCAATTCTTCGACCAGCACTCGCCGGCGCTCGCGGTCGTGGTCGCGCTGCCGGCTGAAGTCGGCGATCTGCCGTTCCAGTTCTTCCTTGCGGTGATGCCAGAGAGCCAACTCGGCCGACGCGGTCAATTGATTCAACCGGCATTCTGTCAGCCGATTGTCTAGCACGTGTTCGTGCCGTTCAACCCGCTGGCTCTCTTCCCGGCCGCGGCGAAGGTCGGCCTCGATGCGCTCGAAGCGGGTTCGCAAGCCAGCCAGCCGCTCTTCCATCTGCGCCAGAGCGACCTGGGCGGTCGTATGCTCTTGCCCGCGGCCGACGCGATCCTGCTCGCGTTCCTGGATCAGCCGATCCGCCTGTTCGAGCCGTTGCTTCAGGGCCTGGGCTTCGAGCTCGGCTGCCTCGGAGCGGGAACGGTAATCCTTCCAGGCTTCCTCCAGCGAGTGGATTTCCTGTTCGAGGATTCGCATCTCCGCATGGTGCAAGGTCAACTCTTCGTCGATACGCGTGCAATTCTGGCGGTGCTGCTGGATTTGCGATTGCAGGTCGCCTGCCTGGTTGGAAAGAAGTTCGATCTCCTGTTCGAGGCCGTGGATCGGAGCATCGAAGGCTTCGATACGATCGCGCAGGCCAGCCAGAGAAAATTCGGCGGCGTTGATCTCGGCTTCGAGCACGGACGCCTGCAAACGCAGGTCGCGCAACTCGCTTTTACGCGAGAGAATGCCCGCTTCGGCGTGGTGCGTGCCAACGGTCAGAGTGCCGTCCGCGTCCAGCAGTTCGCCGCTGCGGGTGATAAAGCGATGGCCCTGGAACTCTGGATCGAGAGCCAGCTGCCGGGCCGTGGGAATATCGGGAACGATGCGAACATTACCAAGCAACTGCCGCGGCAGGCCGGCGAGTTCCGGATGATCGCAAGTGACCCAGCGGTCGGCGGTGGCGGTTTCGTCCCCTTGGGCGAGCGGCTCCAGCGGCATGAGTGGGAGAAAACTGACGCGGCCCGCGAACGGTTGCTCGCGCGCGGTCAGCAGGCGATCGAGCAGTTCCGAATCACGGACGATGAATTTTTGCGAAACATCCCCAAGTGCCAGATCGATCAACGGAGCGACGTCGCGGGGGACGCTCAGATAGTCGGCGATCAGGCCGATGACGGTATCCGAAAGCGTCGAATGAGTAGGGAACGCCGCCTCCGCTTGCTTCATGCCGCGTTCCGCGTTCAAGATCGCCATCAACTCACGGACACCGGTGCCGAGGCCTTCTTGAGTGCGTTCGAGTCCTTCGAGGACCGCGATGCGC
>JAIOQJ010000597.1 GCA_021413475.1 Planctomycetota bacterium
TCCCGGCGGCTTCGAGCGCGTTGCCTACGATGTTCAAGATCACATCGCGTAACTGATTGGCGTCCCCTTCGACCTCGAAATTCTCGGCGGGAGAGTTCCAGCGTAGATCTATCTCCGCGTGCCGGGCTTGCGGATTGAACAAGGCGATGACTTCTTCGATCAAACTGGGAATCGAACAGCGTTCACGCGGCCTCTCTTCCAGTTTGCCGAGGTCCATGAACCTCCGGAGATTGGCTTCCATCAGAGTCAATTGCCGTAAGGCGACAGCGAGCGTTTCGCCATCGGTTTCGGGACACTCACTTTGGTGAATCTGGATCGCGAGCTTGGCCCCCGTCACCGAATTGCGCAACTGATGGGCAAGGCCGCTCGACACTTGACCGAGCAATCGCAACCGCTCGGATTTCTGGACCGTCTCCTGCAACTGGGCCAGCCGCTCGGCCATTTCGTTCACGGATTGACTGAGGTCGCGTAACTCGTCGTTTTGTCGAGGCAACGGCATCGGCGAGAAGTCCCCGGCCGCAATCTGCCGGGTCCGGCGTTCGAGATCGCGAATACGCCCGACCAGCCTTTGTCCAATCAGATACATCAGAAACACGGCCGCGAGACCGCCGAACAGGCCAAAGACCAGTGACGGCCGCACGGCATCGCGGATGGCCTGATTCAACGATGTTTCCGGATAGAAGATGAAGAGGTTGCCGCCCGAACGCTGCGGCAAGCGTCGGCAGCGGTATCGTTGGCCATCGATTTCAATCGGCGAGCCAAGTTGCTCGGTCGTATTGTCGTCGTTCGGCTGGGTGAGGATCTCGGACGGCAATGAAAAATCCGCTTCTTTGAACGTCGAAATGCGATACTCGTCAGCGTCGACAAATAGATAATCGGCCCCGGAGAGCCCCTTCATCTGGTCAAGAATGCGCGGCGTCAAAGAGATGCTCGCCCCCGCCAGCGTTTGCGTGACGCCGCGGTTCTGGCGGGCAATCCGTTCCTCTGCGTGGCGTGCTGCCGCGTTGGCGCTCCAGGTGCTAATCCCCACCACGCCCAGCAAAAGCAGGCCGAGCGGGACGAACAGGCGGTAACGGATGCTCCATTTCATTGAGCCGAGGCACCATGCGGAGATGATCGGAAAGTCGGTGAGGGCTGAATTTTTCCGGAGGCGAACCTATACTATCAAATCTCGCTCCGTTCTTCGTGTTTTGAATTTGCAACCATTTTTGAAAGGGTCGAACGTGTTACCTAGCGTGGCGGTGGTCGGCGCGACCGGTGCGGTCGGCGATTTGATGCGGCAGGTGCTCTCCGAACGCGATTTCAAAGTGAAATCGATCAAGTTCCTCGCTTCCGAGCGCAGCGTCGGAAGACCCATCGAGTTCGCTGGTAAATCGTACGTGGTCGAAGCCATCCGCCCCGAGGCGTTCGCCGGCGTGCAAATCGTATTGTCGAGCACCCCCTCGTCGATCAGCAAGGAATTCAGCCCGATCGCCGCCAAGGCAGGTGCCATCGTCGTCGATAATTCCTCGGCATGGCGCATGGATCCCGACGTGCCGCTCGTCGTGCCCGAAGTGAACCCGGAGCAGTTGAATCACATCAAGAAGGGGATCGTCGCTAACCCGAACTGCGTGGCAATTCCGCTCTGCGTCGCCCTCAAGCCGCTGCAAGCCCTCTCGAAGATCAAGCGGATCATCGTCTCGACCTATCAGTCGTCTTCGGGCAAGGGGGCAAAGGGACTTCAGGACTTCAACACGCAACTGGAAGCATTCGCTCAGAATCTGCCCGTGCCGAAGCCGACATCCCATCGGGCCCAACTGGCGGGGAACGTCATCACGCTCGACTGGACGCTCGATCCTAACGGGTACACCGAGGAAGAGAACAAGGCGAACGGCCCATTTCGGTCGAGGAAGCGCGGGCAGCCCTGTCGCGTGCCCCCGGCGTCGTGCTCATGGACGAGAACAAAGGCGAGTTCCCGCAACCGATCCACGCGACGGGAACGGACAGCACGTACGTCGGCCGTATCCGCAAGGATCCCGGTTGCCCAAATGCACTCAATCTCTGGGTCGTCGCGGACAATCTCCGCAAGGGTGCCGCATCGAACGCGGTGCAAGTGGCGGAAGAACTACTTCGGCGTGGGATTGTGAAATAGAAGAATAGATCCAATCACGAAAGCACAAAAGGATGAAAGCACGAAAAAGCCCAAGTCATTTTCGTGCTTTCATCCTTTTGTGCTTTCGTGATTGATTCTCAAAGAATCACCATCACTTTTTCATTTCAACATGACGCAATGGCTTTCCGGCCAGAACATCCAGATACTTGCTGTCGTCGATCACCATCTTGCCGTTCACGAACAGATACTTCACGCCCGTTGAATATTGATGAGGCTTCTCGAAGGTGGCATGGTCGCGGTAGGTCTTCGGGTCAAAGACGACGACGTCGGCGAAGTAGCCGGGCTTCAGGTAGCCGCGATCGGTGATGCGGAGAATATCCGCGGGAAGGCCGCTGGCACTGCGGATCGCCTGTTCCACAGGGACGATGCGGTTCTCGATTGCGTACAGGCCGATCTTACGCGGGAAGGTCCCATAGCTGCGCGGGTGCGGCACGGTGTCGCCGGGAACCTGCGAATTGCCGTCGCTGGCCGTGGCGACGAACTCTTGCTTCATGTAGATCCGCACGTCGACCTCATCCATGCCGAAATGAACGATCGACGCACCGCCGTTGCGTTCGATTTCGAGAACGATGTCGATCGGATCTTTCTTCTCCTCCCCCGCGATGGCCGCGATCGTCTTGCCCTGCCACTTGGGTCGCGGCTTATAGCGGGCCACCTGAATCCGTTGGCCCTTATCGCGAGACTTCAGTTCGGCTTCAATCGCCTTGCGGATTTGCGGGCCTATCTCGGCATCGTCGAGTCGAGCGACGTATTCCTTGGTGGTCCCTTCGCGGAAACGGGTTGGAATTACCGTGGCCGTCAGCGACGTGCTGCTGGCGATATAGGGATACTGGTCGGCAGTGACGACCTGTCCGTTGTGCCGGGCGTTTTCAATCAAGGCGACCGCGCGCCCCGCGTTTCCCCAGGCACTCTTCCCGGAGCATTTGATGTGCGAGATATGCACGGGCAGGCCGCCTTCCTTGCCGATCTTGATGATCTCCGCGATGGCCTCCAAATGCGTCGCCGACTCGTTTCGAATATGACTCGCGTAAAACCCTTGATGCTTCGCGGCGACCTTGGCCAGGGCGATGAGTTCCGGTGTCTTCGAGTAGGTGCCCGGCGTGTAGATCAAGCCGGTCGCGAATCCCCAGCAGCCCGCGGCCATTTCCTCATCGACGAGCTTCTCCATCTTCCCGAGTTCTTCGGAAGTTGGTTCGCGGTTGGCGTTGCCCATCACTTTCGAGCGGATGCTGTTATGCGGAACTTGATGGATGACATTGGTGCCGACGCCGTTCTTTTCCAGCGTTTCGAAAAAGGGTTTCACCTCGGCGGGACCAAAGCCGCAGTTGCCGGTGACCGTGAGCGTCACGCCTTGCATGAGATAACACTTGTTGGCCTTGCCGGCGGCGTCCGTCAGCGACGGCGAACCGGTATCGCAATGCGTGTGCAGGTCGATAAAACCAGGGGTGACCATCAGGCCCGTACCGTCGATGATCCTCGGTTTCCCCACTATCTCAAAGGTGCCGACCGCGACGATACGCTCGCCCGCCAACGCGATGCTCCCCTTCACTCCCGGATTGCCGCTGCCATCAAACAACGTGACATCGCGAATGACGATGTCCATCGTTTTAGGTGCTGGATCGGCGTGAATCGCGAGAAGAGTAACGAGAAGCGGCAACATGATGAAACTCCAATTCCGGAAGATCGTTTGGGAAGATGTTACTCCCCCGAGTGGCCGCGAGCCATCAGATTTCCTTTCGCCGAATCAGGGCTAAAAGTCCAAGGACGTGCTTACATTTGCCGTGCCGCAGAAAACCGAGGCATTCGCAGGAGCAATCTTCGGGCACCCCCACTCGGACATGATAAAGCGTACCAAGCCCGAGCCGATGTACCGCAAAGCCACGGCCGCCGATCTCGCAGGGAATTTCGTGAAACGTGTACCAGTCCGACTTTCGCCCGGCGGCAATGCGGAACAGACCAACGCCATCGGCACTCGGCGAACGGATCAGCCGGATGGTTCGTTGGATCTTTTTTCGGGCCTTGGCCATCCACACCCTTTCGTTATGAGCCGCTTGCGGCTTAACGCTCACTCTAAATATCAGAGTATGCGAACTACTCGGCGAGCGCGAAGCCGCGAGCGGCTCAAACCAACATCGTTGGGGTGAACACAAACGCCTCGCGTGGGATCGTTTCGAGCCGAAACAGCGGCAAAAGGTCGCGGGTCGTGATCGGAGCGGGCTTGGCCAGCCAACCGCACGTCCAAGCCAAAAAACCAATCAGAGTCGCCGGCTTCATCCCTGCCTCGCGGAGTGAAGCGATCCGCGCATCGCCATGTCTCTTGGCGAGCCGACGGCCATCGGGGCCGATTACGAGCGGAACATGGATGTACTTCGGAGCCTGGCCGCCGAGTGCCTGATAGAGCAAAAGCTGCCGGGGTGTCGATGTCAGCAGGTCATCGCCGCGGACCACTTCCGTGATCCCCATTGCGGCATCATCCACCACCACGGCCAATTGATAGGCAGGCGTCTGGGCCGACTTCCAGACGACGAAATCGCCGCCGATGTTGCGGGGATCGATGTGCATCGGCCCGTGAAAACCATCCATAAATTCCGGTGCGCCGTTGACTCGAAAACGCCAAGCGTAGGGACGATGGAGAGTCGCCGCGTCGCTCACGCTTCGTTTCGCGCACGTTCCAGGATAGACGGGTCCTTCGTGTTCAAGGTGCGGCGCACTCGCGGCCTCGGCAATATCGCCACGGGTGCAGGTGCAGGGATAGACAAGCTCGGCCGCCTTCAATTTACGCAATGCGTCTTCGTACAACGACAAACGCTCGGTCTGGATGATCGGTCCATGATCCCAATCGAGGCCAAGCCAGCGTAAATCTTCGAGAATCAAGTCAGCCGCCCCCGCTTTGACTCGCGGCGAATCGATGTCCTCTATTCGTAGAGTGATGTCAGCTTCTTGCGACCGAGCCGAGAGCCAGGCGATCAAGTAAGTGCGTGCGTTGCCGATATGCTGGGATCCCGTCGGCGACGGAGCTAGACGGGCGTGGGGTTTTTGAGTAGATGGGAACATCGGACGCCCGCAAAGTACTCCTCACGCTCCGCGTGAGGACTTTTCTTCGGAGGACAGCCTTCCAAGGCTGTCATTTATACACAACTGTTTCACGGTTCGTGGCCGAAGGTTTGCCAGGCTTGGGCGAAGTCGGCCATGCGGCGTAGGCCGCCCCAGATTGGTTGGGGGCCAGGTGGTGCTTCTCCCGGGCGATTATTGTAGCCGCC
>JAIOQJ010000014.1 GCA_021413475.1 Planctomycetota bacterium
ACTTCGCCGATTCGGTCCGATGGCGATAATACCTCCACGGCCAGATCGGGGGCGCCGGGCCAGAATGCTTCTTTGGGCTCATGTGAGGGAAGATTTTCGTTCGCGATAAACGCCACGTCAGGCCCACGTACGGTGTCGGGATCGCGGGACAATACAAACCCAGTCTCGGCGCCGAATTGCTTGCCTAGCCCATGACGACGTATGTGATCCCAAAGCAGTCCGCCGATGCGAGTTACGATTTCTCCATATCGCCAGCCCGCGGGTGACATCATACGCAGCTCTCCAGCCACTAACTCGCATCGGGTGTCCGAAGGGAGTTGTAACAAGTCTTGAGCGGTCGTAGGTGTCGTGATGGCCATATATCTATTGTACCATAGTGCTTGCGAAGTGGCAGCGCAAGTGGTGTTCCAGGACTTCACCTTGTCCCGGCGCGCCGGGACTCCAGTCCTGGCCACCCCGATCGATTATTTCCGCCAGAGATCAATCGGCCGTTTGGCATCCGTCTTAAACGGCAAGGACACCTTGTGTCCCGTGCCGGCCGACTCATAGGCGGCGAAGATCGCTTCCAGCACAGCGCGGCCATCTTCGCCGGTGACTAACGGCCTGCGGTCGTGTTGCACGCAATCGACAAAGTGAGCCATCTCCTGGTGGAAACCGTAGTTCCATTCTTCTTCGTAGATGGTGAACGTCCAGCCGACGGTCGAGCCGGCCTTCTCCACCGCGTAGTCATAGCCGACGCTGCTGTAGGTCTCGATGGCGTTGCCGTGCAACAGGTCGGCATAAGCCACGCCGAGCGAGCCGTGAACTTCCGCCCGATCGTCCATGCCGCCGCGCTTGGTCCAGCTTTCCTCCGCGAGCGCCACGCAGCCCCCTTCGAACTCGAAGATCAGCAGCGCATTGTCGTCGCCGCGCGTCTTGTCCGTGTGGACCTGGGTGGCCATCTGGGCGTAGACCGACGTGATGGGCTTGTTACCCAGCATCCAGCGGAAGAACTCGATGGCATGGCAACCCATGTCCAGCGCCACACCCCCGCCGCTGCGCTCGATGTCCCAGAAATGGGCAGCGTGGGGCCCGTCGTGCTTTTCGACTTGTTTCAACAGCGTCGGCGCTCCGAGCGCTCCCGAGTCCAGAAGTTGCTTCAGCCGCACATACTTCGGCGCGAAGCAAAGTTCCTCGGCATACATGAGTTTCACGCCGGCTCCGCGGCAAGCCTCGATCATCCGATCGGCCTCGGCCAGATTCAAGCACAGGGGCTTTTCGCACACCACATGCTTGCCAGCCGCGGCGGCATCGACCGTGATCTGGCAGTGCAAATGATTCGGCGCGCCGATGACGATCATGTCCACTTCCGGCATCGCCAGTAGTTGCCGATAGTCGGTCATGGAGTGAGGAATGCCAAACTCAGCCGCGAACTTATCGGCGTTTCCTGGCGTCGGCGAAGCAACAGCAAACAGTTCCGCCGCCGCACAATGTTTGAGCGACCGCGCATGGATGGTCGATATGAACTGGCTGCCGATCAAACCGACGCGAACGCGATTGGGCATCTCGTTTCTCCCAAAGAATACACCGATGAATCACGAAAGCACGAAATTTCGAAAACACGAAAGTATGAGGAAGCGAATCTTTGATATGAAGTAACGAGGAAAAATCGCCATCGCGGAACCATTGTATCCACATTAGCGTTTAGGGAGAGCAGAGAATTCTTAGCTCTTCGTGCCTTCGACTTTTCGCGTTTTCGTGATTACTTTTCGAGCGGACAAAGATCACGGCGCCTTCTTCAGTGTCGCCAAATACGCCACGAGATCAGCCAGATCCTGGGTACTCATATTCTTCTGCAAGTCGGCCGGCATCATAGAGACTTCCAAGCGGCGGAGTTCCGATCCCGCGGAGGGATGACTCAATATAATTCCTTCCGCATTCTTCAGCCGGATTGTTTCAGCCGTCTTATCGACCAGAAGACCGATAGCCGTGATTCCGTCGCCCGTGGTGACTTCATAGAGTTCAAAATTGTGGCTGATGCCGGCGCTGGGAAAGAGGATCGACTCATACATCGCTGCCGGGGCCAGCTTGCCGCCGATCTCGGAAAGGTTCGGTCCCACCTCCTTACCTTCGCCGCCGACCTGGTGGCAGTTGATGCACGTCCCGCGGCTGATGTAAACCTGCTTCCCACGGCCCGCGTCACCCGTGAGCTTCACCAGTTCCTGAATCGGCGGCAGCGGTTGCTTCGCGCCGGCCGGCGGCGGGAACAGTTCGGCTGCCTGCTTGTTCACATCGGTCCAAACAGCCGTGCAAAGGGGAACCGACACCGCTTCCTTCAGCGCCGCATCCAGCTTGTTGTCTTTGGCCAGGGTCAGCAGCATTTTCGCGCCGGCATGGT
>JAIOQJ010000598.1 GCA_021413475.1 Planctomycetota bacterium
AATGTTGGGAGCCTGGGGCGATGATTCGTTTTACAAAGTTGTCTGCAACCCTGGCCATCGCGATCCCTCTGTTGCATTCTGTTGCAATCGCCCAGGATGTTCCCGATGTGGCGAAGGTCATCGTGCCGTTCATCGAGAAGCACTGCGTCCAGTGCCACGGCGAGAAGAAGCCGAAGGGGGACTTATCGCTGCAAGGCTTCAGGGACGACGATTCAATTCTTAAGGCACACACGGTCTGGTTGACGGTCGTGGAAAAGGTTCGCTCGGGCGAGATGCCGCCCAAGGGCAAGCCGCAGCCGTCGCCGCAGGAAGTCGAGCAGTTCGAGAAAGGCGTGAAGGGCGTTTTTGAACGATTCGCGCGTTCCGGGAAGCGGAATCCGGGCCGAGTCGTCATGCGCCGGCTCAGCAAGTACGAATACCAATGCACCATCCGCGACTTGCTCGGCGTTACGATTCCGCTCGGCGATACATTCCCCAGCGACAACGTTTCCCACGGTTTCGATAACTTAGCCGACGCCCTTGCGATTTCGCCGGTGCACATGGATGGTTACATGGCGGCAGCGGAAACGATCTTGAAGGCGGCGATCGTCGTCGGCGAACCGCCGCCACCGCCAAGGCAATCACGGGGCGGAACACATGGTTTGCAACCGGGCGTTCCAAGAGGAAGGGACAATCAAGGTCGGCTCGTGACCAGCCCCGATGGCCAGCCACTCGATGCCAAATCGCGCGTGCCCTCTGTCCCCGGCGAAGGCTGGCGGTTGCATTGCGAGAAAGGTCCGCTCGAAGCGATTCTTCAGAACTTGGTTGATTTCGGCGACTACAAATTGGTTGCGCGTCTGCAAGGATACAAGGTCGGGAAGGAAGCTCCCAAGTTCGCACTGCTCATCAACGGCAAGGAGGTCTTCCAGGGCGTCGGCGGCGACACGGTGGAGGAGCATGTCGTCTCGCTGCAATTGAAGCCGGGCAAGCTGCGGATCGGCGTCTCGCTCCTGAACGAGGATGCCGATCCGAGCGACCCGCGGAACAAGAGCGGAATCATCGTGCATCATTTGTCGATTGTCGGCCCGATGATGCCGGCCATGCATGCCGCGCTGCTCGCGGCGCCCAAAGAATTGGAAGGCGACGCGAAGTCCCGGCACGTGATCGAGCGATTCGCAAACCGGGCCTATCGCCGTCCGGCCACCAAGGTCGAAGTTGACCGCCTGATGGATATCGTCAAGCGAGCCGAGCAAGTCGACCAGTATCGGCTCAGAGAAGACGACTGGAAAAAGTTGTCCGCGAGCAAGGCCGTCCCCGACGACATCCTGAAAGATGTCCGGCTCATGACCCGCGACTCCAAGCAATACGTGGAAAAAGGCGTCTTCGTCGCGCGCCTCAAGGAGTTACTCGGCCCCGAACGGACCAAGACCCATCTTGCGTCGATTCTGAAACATGCGGATACCGCCAAACGGCCCTGGGAAGCAGCGATCGCGCTGGCGATGCGAGCGGCGATCTGCTCCCCCCACTTCCTCTTCCGCGTCGAACCGGAAACGCCGGCCGAAGGGACAGGGCCGCAACCGATTGACGATTACGCTCTCGCCTCGCGGCTGTCGTATTTCCTCTGGAGTTCGATGCCGGACGACGAACTCTACGCGCTGGCGGCGAAGAAGCAACTTCACCAGAATCTTTCCGCCCAGGTCAAACGCATGCTGGCCGACCCGCGCTCCAAGGCGCTGGTCGAGAATTTCGCCACGCAGTGGCTAAACCTTCAAGCTCTCAACTCCTTCGAACCAGATCCCAATGTGTTCCCGGAGTTCAAGGCTGTCGGCACGAATTCCTCCCAAAAATGGCCGGTGTTACGAGACGCGATGCTGACCGAGACGCATCTGTTCCTGCACGCTCTCGTGTCCGAGAATCGCAGCATCCTGGAAATCGTCGACAGCGACTACACGTTTCTCGATGCGCGGCTTGGGCGGCATTACAACATTCGCGACACCCATGGCAATCCTTATCGCGACAGCAACGGCAAGGAAATCGCGAAGCCAGCCGACCCTGGTGATCCGCTTCTTGAAGATACGTTCGCTCGCGTCAGACTCACGGGGACCAACCGGGGCGGTCTGCTCACCCATGCCAGTGTGTTGTCGTTGACCTCCACGCCATCGCGAACGTCGCTGGTAAGGCGGGGCGCATGGGTCCTGGACCGGATCCTCGGCACGCCGCCGCCTCCTCCGCCGCCGAATGTGCCGGCCCTCGAGGCGAGCACGAAGGAGGACCCCAAAGCCGGATCGAGATCGCTTCGGCAACAAGTCGAGCTGCACCGCGCACGAGCGGATTGTGCCGCCTGTCACGCCCGCATCGATCCCATCGGTTTCGCCTTCGAGAACTTCGACGCGATTGGACGCTTTCGTAACACCATCGGAAAGGAGCCGATCGATGTACAGGCCGAGCTGCCCAACGGCAGAAAATTCAATGGCGTCAAGGAATTGAAAGCCATTCTGCTGGAACAAAAGCGCGGGTTCGCCCGGTCGCTGTCAGAGAAGATGCTGACTTACGCCACTGGTCGAAAGATGGAGTATTACGATATTTTGGCCGTCGATGAAGTCCTCGCCAAGGTCGAAAAGGGGGACTATCGCATCCACGCACTGGTGAGCGCCATTGTGGAGAGCGATCCATTTCGAATGCGGCAAAACTAAAACCGCGATCTTTTATTAAGAGGCCATTTGCAATGTCCCGATATTTGACCATTCTTCTCCTCGGCTTATTTCTTACCGGGCTGTTGCCTCGGCGAATCGGCGCTCAAGACAACGACTTGGCGAAAGCCAGCCGGTTGACTGTTGAGCATGCGACGGAACTTCTAAAGCGTCCCGGAGCATTGCTCTTGGGCATCACGGAACTCTCCCCCGATACTGCCGCGGCTCTTTCGAAGTACAAGGG
>JAIOQJ010000649.1 GCA_021413475.1 Planctomycetota bacterium
GAAGATGCCTTGGATTGAATGGTACAACTCGCTCGCCAAACCCTCTTGGACGCCCGCCCCGGCGACCATCGGGATGATCTGGCAGATTCTCTACCCGGTCATCCTCGTCAGCTTCGGCTTCGTCTTTGTCCAGGCATTTCGCAAGAAGCTGCCGTGGCGGGAGGCGTTGCCGTTCGCCGTCAACCTCGTGGCGAACCTGATCTTCACGCCGATTCAGTTCGGGATGCGGAACCTGCCGCTGGCGGCAGTCGATATTCTGGTCGTGTGGGCCACGATCATCTGGATTGTAATCGCCGTCTGGCGGCACTACCGCTGGGTCGCCGTGGCCCAGGTTCCGTACTTCGTGTGGGTGTCGCTGGCGACCGTGCTGCAAATGAGCATCACCTGGATGAATTGGGGAAGATCATGATCCATAAAATGCTGACGTTTCCCCTGCTGTTCCTGATGGGGTCGGACACGCCGCAACCCTTGTTCGACTACACCGGAGCCGACGCTGCGAAAGCATGGCAGACCGTCAACGATGGCGTGATGGGTGGCGTCTCCGAAGGCAAGTTCAAGATCACCGACAAGAAGACCCTGGAGTTCTTTGGCACGCTGTCGCTGGAGAACAACGGCGGCTTTGCCTCGGTGCGGTCGAAGGCCAAGAAACTCGGTCTGCAAAAGGGCGATACTATCATCGCCAAGGTTCGAGGCGATGGCCGGGAATAGAATCTGAACCTCTACCTCAATAAGCCGCGGATGGCCTTCTCGTACCGGGCGACGATACTGAGCAAGAAGGACGAATGGATCGAGATCAAAGTCCCGCTCGACAAATTCGAGGCGACTTCGTTCGGGCGGGTCGTCCAGGACGCCGGTGCGGTTAAGCCGGAAGAGGTCAACGCCCTGGGCTTCATGGTGAGCGACAAGAAGGCCGGGCCGTTCAAGCTGGAGATCGAGTCGATCAAGGTGGTGCGGGCGGCGAAGTGATTCTGGTCGGTCCAACGAATCGGCGACATGCCACTCACCGCTCCCGTCCGTTACGGTAGGCCAGCAATTGCCCCCAAGCACCGAGGCCGAGCGCAGGCTTCCCCGCCCGGAAGCCTTCCGCCACATACCGTTCGAGGGTTCCCAGCGCCTCATCCGTTTTGCACCCGGTCAACTTCTCGGCGACGTGCGGTGGCAGCATCTTCACCCGCACCAGGGCTTCCACCGAGGAATCCGCATTGAAGATGCCCTTCCCGAAGTCCGGGTTGCGGGCCGAGAGCGCCAGCCGCAACAATTCCACAACTGCGGGCAGATCAGTGTCGTCTTTCGGCATCGCCGCCACCATCGCCGCCAACCCTCGAACCATGATGTAGTGGTAGGCGGGCCGTGCGTTGTGGGCGTCGGCCCACCGGCCCTTGCGTGGTCCTTCGGTGAGTTGCCCCGGCAAAATACCGAGGCGCGTCTTCTTTTTTGCGGATTCGAGGTACTTCTTGTCGCCGGTGATGCGATAGACCTCAGCGAGCAGGAACACACTGAAGCTGTTGTAATTCCAATTGGTCACGACTGGACGTTTAATGGCCCAATCTGCGGCCCGGACTGCCGCTTTCTTATACTTGTCGTCCTTGGTCGCCTCGAACAACTGGACCAGGGCGACACCGGCCAACCCGTTGTCGAAATGCAGGCCCCCGTCGCTGAAGTCCTCGACCGCCCAGCCGTTCTTGACGACCTGATCGAGCTTGCCGTCCTTCTCGGCCTGCCTCATGAACCGCTCGGCGACCTCGAAGGGACGGCCTTTGCCGTTACGTAAAGCAGGAAACGGGACCACGCCGGTCCCGGCTTGGTCCTGCGACCAAACAACGAAGTCCCCGGCATCCTTGGCAATCTTGAGCAGTCGTTTGGCGTTGGCTTCGTTCACGGACCTCGCCGCCAAGCACCCTTCGATGATCGTCGCCAACTCCCGTGGCAGATGGTTGGTCTTGGCGGGATCGAGGCCGACCGTCCACCACTTCTGCTTCTCGATGAAGTCGATGTACGGGTCGAAGGCGGTGGGAAGTTCCTTCGGGGTCAGCGGCGTGGCGTTCTTCGGAACTTCCCGAAACTGGTCGGCGATCTCTGGCATTCCCGCTTGGTCGCCCAGCGTCTCAATGGCCTTCTTTGCGAGTCGTTGAACCTCGGCCTCGTCTTCCGACTTCTGAGCGACAGCGAGTTCCACGGTCAGTTTGCGGAGCTTGTCTTGCGTGGCTTTGTCCAGCTTCGGCGTGTCCTGTGCCGAAGCAACCAGACCGCCAAGGATCACGGCCAGAACCGACATCACGGGTCGCATCAGTGGAGTCTCCCGCCGAGAGGAACATCCGTGTCGGGACGCAACAGCACGACCCCGCCATTGTCGTCCGGTACGCCGAGGGTCAGTACCTCGGACTGGTGTTTGCCGATCTGCCTCGGCGGGAAGTTGACCACACACAGCACCAGTCGGCCGACGATCTCATTACCCTCGTAGTTCGGTGTGAGTTTCGCCAAGGACTTCTTCGTGCCAAGCTCCGGGCCGAAGTCGATCATCAGGATGTGCGTGGAATAGCGTCCTTCGGGAAAAGGC
>JAIOQJ010000015.1 GCA_021413475.1 Planctomycetota bacterium
CGGGAATCAACCCTTTGTCCGCGAGATTGCGAAAACAAATACGACAGATGCCGAACTTCCGGTACACGCCCCGCGGGCGGCCGCACATCTGACAGCGCCGATGTTGCCGCGTGGCAAACTTGGGCGTCTGCTTGGCTTTGGCAATCTTCGAGTTGCTGGCCACTGGTTTTACTCACACTGCGAAATGAAAAACGAAACGATTTGCAACAGGACTGAGCCGCCACTGCGACTCTGGACTTATTGGCGAAAGCTGCTTACGTAGCCTTCGGCTCTTTCTTGGCGACTTCGGCTTGGAATGGCACGCCGAGGATCCGCAGGAGTTCCCGCGATTCATCGTCCGACGCATTCCGCACGACGAACGTAATGTTCATCCCTTGCACCCGCAGGAACTTGTCTGGATTCAATTCGGGGAACACGAGTTGTTCCGACAAACCCAGGCTGTAGCTGCCGTTGCCATCGAAAGCTTTACGATTCACGCCGCGAAAGTCGCGAACGCGAGGCAAAGCGATCGACACCAGGCGGTCAAAAAACTCATACATCTTCCGACCACGCAAGGTAACCTTGCAGCCGATCGGTTGATCTTCGCGAAGCTTGAATGCCGAGATGGCCTTCCGCGACTTGGTGATGATCGGCTTTTGGCCGGTGATCAACCCCATCGCTTCGACGGCGGTCTCGAGGTGCTTCTTTTCTTGGGTCGCAATGCCGACGCCCATGTTCACCACGATCTTTTCGAGACGTGGCAAGGACATCGGATTGCTGCGGCCAAACTTCTCGGCCAAGGCCGGAAGGGCTTCTTTTACGTACTTGGTTTGCATCCGCGGAGTCGCGGCGGGGCCGCTGGGCGCTTCGGCGTCGGCTGCTTTTGCTTTTTTGGCCATGGTTGTGTCTCTACCTAAAACCTGCGTTACTCAGTCAGGCCTACTTGGCGGCAGCCTTCTTCTTGGATTTGGAAATTTCACCGAGCGAAGCGTCGCACTTCTTGCAAACGCGTTGCTTCACACCGCTATCGAGCAGCTTGACGCCAGTTCGCACACCCTTGTTGCACTTCGGGCAGACGAGCAACACGTTCGAAATCTGGATGGGCATCTCTTTCGAGAGGCGGCCACCTTGCGGATTCCGTTGGCTGCGGCGCACATGCTTGTAAACACGGCCGACACCTTCGACGGTGATCTTGCCCTTGTCCCGATCGATGTGCAGGACCTTACCTTTGACTTTTTTGTCGTCGCCGGCCATCACTTCCACGATATCGCCAGATTTAATGTGCATTAGACCACCTCGCTCGCCAGGCTGACGATTTTCATGAACGACATGTCACGCAATTCGCGGGCGACGGCCCCGAAAATACGCGTGCCTCGCGGATTGTTGTCCGCATCAATCAGCACGACCGCGTTGCTGTCGAACTTCACGTAGCTGCCATCCTTGCGACGAGCGGGGCTCTTGGTACGAACCACCACGCCGCGGACGACGGCCTTCTTTTTGATTTCGCTGCCGGCGATCACGCTCTTCACGCTGCAGATAATGATGTCACCGATGCCCGCCACGCGCTTCTTCGAGCCGCCGAGCACCTTGATGCACATCACCTCTTTGGCGCCAGTGTTGTCGGCCACCGCCAGGCGAGTTTCTTGTTGAATCATGTTGAGTATCCTTATTCGCAGCTAACTGACTGAGGTCGCAAGCCGCTAAACAACTAGGTCACGGGTTGGTCGACAACCTTCGCCGCGTTCACCGCCGCCGAGGCCTTGGTGATGACGCGAGTCAGAACCCAACGCTTGAGCTTCGACAGCGGGCGCGATTCTTCGATCTCGACGGTATCGCCGTTCTTCGAAACGCCTTCAGCGTCGTGTGCGTAGCAAATCGTGCGGCGACGCATGGTCTTGCCGTACACTTCGTGCTTCACGAGCCGGGCCACTTCCACGCGGCGCGTCGACGGAGACGAATCCCGAGTCACTTGGCCGATCAACAATCGCTTAGGCATAGTCCACCAATTCCAACTTGCTTACTTCTGATCTTCAAACGGTCCGCTTAAACGCCGACCTTGGCTTTCGCCTTTTCGGATTGAACGGTCTTCTTTCATCCGACTAACCCTTCAACTGACAATTTCTAATTCAAACTGCGTACTCGCAGCAAAAACCTAGGCAGGACGACGGCGAACCATGCGGCACGGAATCGGCATCTTGTGGGCGAGACGAGCAAAGCAGAGCTTCGCTTGAGCCTCGGTCACGCCAGCCAATTCGTACAACACAGTCCCTTCCTTCACCACGGCTACCCAGTGATCTGGCTCGCCCTTACCCTTACCCATCCGGGTTTCGAGAGGACGAGAGGTCACCGACTTGTGCGGGAAAATGCGGATGTACAACCGACCTTCGCCGCGGATGTATTGCTGAGCTGCAATACGTCCCGACTCGATAGTGGTTGCCTTGATCCAGCCACCCATCAAAGCCTGCAGGCCGAAGTCACCGAAGGCAACTTTGTTGCCCCGCGTGGCCTTACCTTTTATACGTCCTCTTTGGCTTTTTCGGTGCTTCACTCGCTTGGGCATCAGGGCCATTTGTCGCGTCTCCCTCGTGCATTCCTTGGTTCACCCAGACCTGTACGCCGATGTTCCCCTGGGCAGTGGCGGCCTCGGTA
>JAIOQJ010000608.1 GCA_021413475.1 Planctomycetota bacterium
TTCTTGTACATGGGAACCTCCTTGTGGATGTGGAGGTTCCCAAAAATTGACAGCTGACGCAACCCGAAAATTCAGCTTGGACGGGGCACTAGGTGCTTCTTTGGTGAAACTTCTTGAGTCGCGGGTTGCCCGCGCTTTGCCGGCTTATTGACTCTCAGTCTCACGACATTTCGACATGATTCTCACGTTTTTGGGATGATTCTCATTGAGGGCGGAGCGCGGCAGTGAGAATCATCCACCGCCCGAAACCTGGGCTTCACCACGGCCGCATCGTAACATTTCCTTGCCACTCCTCCGAGGACCCGTGCATGCCGTTCACGTTGACCGAGTTGCAGAAGCTGATCCGCGACACGTTCGGCGACAAGGACGCTCGCCGGGGGGTCGAAGGAACCTTCATGTGGTTCATGGAAGAAGTGGGCGAACTGGCCGAAGCCTTGCGCGGCCGGCGCTCGCACGCGGAAACCGCGGCCGAGTTTGCCGACGTCCTGGCCTGGCTGGCGACGCTCGCCAACATCGCCGGCGTGGATCTCGATGAAGCGATGGCCGCCAAGTACGGCACCGGTTGCCCGACCTGCCGAAAAGTCCCGTGCGCCTGCGGACCGGGAGAGAAACCCTGAAGCTGTTTTTCCCATTTCTGTTTAGTGCGATCTTGGCGTTCGGGCCGCCTCTCGCCCACGCCCAGAATCCCATCACGATCAAGAGCGTTCGGCTCGGTTTCGCTCCCGGCCCCGCTTCGCAAGCGAAGGACGAGAACAATCAACCCCGCTGGCTCTTCAAGGCCGCCAATTGGACACCCGTTTGGGTCGATCTGGAAGTGACGGGCCCGATCCAGGACGAGACGATCGATTTGGTCGTCGCGACTCCCGACGGTGACGATGTCATCACGCGTGTTCGCTTGAATATTCCCAGACCTCCGTCAGGAAGCGTGACGAGCTTTCAACTTAGCCGAATCCCGTATCTGAAGCCCGGCGGCATCACGGCCGAGGTGTCGGTGGATGTGCAAACGCCCTCCGGCCGTCCGCTGGCCCAGACGTTTCAACAGCGTTTGACGGCTTTGCCGCCCGCCCGCTATTTGATTCTGAGCGTCGGAGCCGCGTTGCCGGGTTTGCGCTTGCCGAAGAACGACAACCAGACCGGTGGCGAACCAACGCCCGAAGGCCACCCGCTTCGGCACGGTTGGGTCGAACTCGCCCAGGTCACGGACGTGGCGGGTCTTCCTGATCGCTGGTTCGGCTACGACGGCGTCGATCTGATGATTCTGTGTACTGGTTCCGAGCCGGCATTCTGGAAAGCACTCGCGAACGATGCCAGAAGGCTCAACGCTTTGAGCGAGTGGGTGCAACGCGGCGGGCGAGTGGTGATCGGCGTTGGTAAAAATCCAGAGGTCCTGAACGCAAACCCGCAACTCGCGGCCATGTTGCCGGCCAAATTTCTAAGAAGCCAATCGATCTCAGAGATTGCTCTCGAATTGCCGAATTCGCCTCGGCTCATTCTGAAGGCTCCGGCGGCGAACTCGCTGATGCTGTCGTCGCTTGGACCCATCCCCGGTCGGCCGTATCAGATCAAGTTGCTCGCCGACGAACGCGACGATCCGCCCCCGTTGGTCGTGCAAGGTGCCTACGGGTTAGGCCGGGTCACGCTGGTGGCATTCGATCTCGATTTTCCGCCCCTGGCCGATTGGCCGCAACGCGAGGCTTTTTGGGATTGGTTGATCAACATCGCTTCGACTCGGCTGCCAAACAACACGGAAAGTCCCGGGATCGATTCGCGGGCCGGCGATGAAGAAGATAAGTACCTCGAGCGCATGCGCTACAATCTCGATTTCTTCGAGGGCGTGCCCGTTATCTCGTTCGGCTGGGTGGCCCTGCTGATTTTGGGCTACATCCTGTTGGTCGGACCGCTCGAGTATTTGGTTCTGAAGCGATTGCTGAAGCGAATGGAACTCACCTGGCTAACGTTGCCGATCATCGTCGCGACGGTCTGTGCGTCTGCCTACCTGGGGGCGATCGAACTCAAAGGTCGGGATCTGAAGGTGAACAAGGTCGATCTGGTCGATATCGACCAGCAAGGCAACCGCGTCTACGGCCACTGCTGGTTCACTGTCTTTAGCCCCAGGAATCACGACTACACCATCGGTATCGAACCACGAGCCGAGTGGGATGGCTCCACCGAATCCTTGGTCTCCTGGCATGGCAAGGCGAAGAACACCCGACAAAGCTTGTTCCGCCGGACCTACACGTATCACTCGTCCAGCGAGCCGGACGTATTTGCCGACGGCCTGGAACGCGTGCCGATTCAGATCTGGTCGACGAAATCGTTTACGGCCGCGTGGTCGGGGAAGATCACCGAGCCGCTCATCCAATCGACGCTGCGGATCGCGGAGGCCGACCCGAATCAGATCACCGGTTCGATTACCAGCCTGCTGCCGGTCGATTCGCTCAGCGACGTTCAGTTGTTTTACCGCAATCACGTCACGCCGGTGCCGGCCCTGGTTCGCGGCATCCCCAGGTATCTCTCGACCAGTTCGCAAGCCCGGCCGGCAACGGCTTGGCTGCACGACGCGATTACCCAGAAGGACCTCCTGCCCACGAATCGCAGCGGCAAATCGAAACAAGCCGATGCCAACAGCGACCCCGACTTTCGCCTTTGGCCGCTCTTGTTCCACGATCTGGTGCAAGGGCAGGCCGGGCGTCTCTACAATGCTTCTTTCCGGAACCTCGATCAATCGTGGCGTGTGGCCGAGAAGAATCCGAACGAGGCGATCCTGGTCGCCCGTATCGGCCGTAGCGAAGGGCCCGCCGAGGAAATGTCGGCCTCGCCCGCGTCGCCAACCCGGCTTTGGCTGAACGAACTGCCCGGCAGTGGGCCGCGTACTCCCTTCCAGGGCACGATCCGCCAGGAAACGTACATCCGTGTTTTTATCCCCATCCTCCCCGCGAGGAAGTGAACGACCTTCATCATGATCGAGACACGCGATCTCACGAAGAAGTACGGCGAGTTGTACGCGGTCGATCGTCTGACGATCCGCCTTGAGCCCGGCGACGTTTACGGTTTCATCGGCCCGAACGGCTCGGGCAAGACGACGACGATGCGGATGCTCGCCACGCTGCTCAATCCCTCCTGGGGCGAGGCCAGCGTGTGCGGCTACTCGATCTACACCGGCTCGCGCGATATCCGCCGGGCCATCGGCTACATGCCCGATTTCTTCGGCGTCTACGACGACATGAAGGTGGTCGAATATCTCGAATTCTTCGCCGCCGCCTACCGGATCAAGGGCCCCGACCGCCGTAAGAAATGCGACGAGGTGCTCGAACTCGTCGATCTCGGCTACAAGCGTGACGCCCTGGTCACCAGCCTGTCACGCGGCATGACGCAACGCCTTGGACTGGCGCGTGTGCTTCTGCATGAACCGCAGGTTCTGTTACTGGATGAACCCGCGTCGGGGCTCGACCCCCGCGCTCGCATCGAGATGCGCGAACTCCTCAAGCAGCTTCGCGGTATGAAGAAGACCATCATGGTCTCCAGCCATATCCTTCCCGAACTCGCGGATATCTGCAACAAGATCGGCATCATCGAACGTGGCAAGCTCCTCTACAATGGCGAGGTGTCTGCCGCCATCAAGCAAGTTCGCGGCAATTTCGTCTTCACTCTTTCCGTGGGCCTCGAACGCAATCCCGACGCCGCCAAACGAATCGAAACCTTCGACGAAATTGAATCGGTCAAGCTCGACGCCGAGGGCGAGACGATGGATGTCAAGCTCAAGGACGGCCACGAAGACGGCAGCTTCCTCCCCGAGCGGCTGATCCGCGAGGGGTTTCGTTTGAAGACCTTCCGGGAGAAGGAAGTCAATCTCGAGAACGTGTTCATGGAGATCACCAAGGGAATCACGAACTAGGTCTTCAAGTGCTTTTCGTAGGACGGCCTTCCTTGGCCGTCCATTGTGAAGCCAGACGGCCAAGGAAGGCCGTCCTACGAAGAAAAATCCAATGAGAAAAAAATGCGAATCCTAGTCACCGGCGGAGCGGGCTACATCGGCAGTCACACCGTGCGCATGCTGCGTGCCCAGGGGCACGACGTCTGGGTGTACGATAACCTCTCGATGGGCCATCGCGCTGCCGTGCCGGCCGAGTGCCTGATTGTCGGCGACCTCAAGGATGGCGATCATCTCGATCATGCACTCTTGATCCATCGCATCGAAGCGGTCGTGCATTTCGCCGCCTTCGCGGCGGTCGGCGAATCGGTCATTCATCCGGCCAAATACTATCAGAACAATCTGGTCAACACGCTGAACCTGATGGAGCGAATGCGCCGGCACGGCATCTCGAAGATGGTTTTTTCGAGTACCTGCGCCACCTTCGGCACCCCCGAGCGTGTGCCGCTCACCGAGGATTTGCCGCAGAATCCGATCAACCCGTACGGCTGGTCGAAGCTCTTCATCGAGAAGGCGCTCCTCGATTACGCGAAGGCCTACGGTTGGGGCTTCGCGGCCCTGCGTTACTTCAACGCGGCCGGGGCGTCGCCGGCGGGCGACATCGGGGAGGATCACGATCCCGAGACGCATTTGATCCCGCTGGTGCTGCAGACGGTTCTCGGTCAACGGCCGAAGATCGAGATCTTCGGCACGGACTACCCGACCAAGGATGGCACGTGTGTTCGCGACTATATTCATGTCGATGACCTGGCCGAGGCACACATTCTGGCACTTGGCAAGTTGCAACCAGGGAGCGCCTTTCTGTACAACCTGGGCATCGGTCAGGGGTACAGCGTTCGCGAAGTGATCCGCATCGCCGAGCAAGTGACGGGGCGCAAGGTCCCCGTACAGGAAGGCCCGCGCCGGCCTGGCGATCCCGCCGAACTGATCGCCTCACCGGCTCGGATCATGAAAGAACTCGGATGGCGGCCGAAGTATCTCGAACTCGAGCCGATCATGGAAACCGCCTGGCGCTGGCACCAGTCGCACCCGAAAGGATACAAGAGTTGAGCGAGAACTCTTCACCCGCTCCGGTTCCCGTTCCCCCGGCAACGCCCAAGACGTTACCGCATCTCTTTTCGGACATGCCGGCCCATCGTGTCGTCGCGCTCTTGTCCCTGTACGTGGTCGCGTTCTTGATGTCGGTCGGCCTGTTTCTCATCCCGCTCTATCAAGTCGTCATGTTCTTGCTTGGGCATAGCACCTGGGGTTTCAGCCGGGGGATGGGGGTCGTGCTCCCCTTGTTTCTCGCGGTGGTGTCGACCGGCTACGGACTTCGTTGGATCTTCCTGATGGTCATGATCGCCATGAATTACTGGCGCGACTATCGCCATCCGTGTCCACTGCCGGATTATTGGCCGTTCGTGTCGATCTTCCTCCCCGCTCACAATGAAGGGGACCAGATCGAAGGGGCGCTCGAAGCCTTCAGCGTCATGGATTATCCGCGCTTCGAGGTCATCGTGGTCGATGACGGCTCGAAGGACGATACCTACGACAAGGCCAAGCGTTTCGAGGGGAATTATGTCTGGGGGACGATCAAAGTCGTGAAGAAGCCGAACGGCGGGAAATGGTCGGCATTGAATCTTGCCTATCAGTTGTCCTCCGGCGAGATCATTCTGACCGCCGATGCCGATGGCCGAGTCGATCACGATGCCCTGAAACGCATGGTGGCCCGCCTGATGGCCGACCAGCGCATCGTGGCCGTTTCGGGATACACGCGGGTGATGAATCGCACGAATCTGTTGACCCACTGCCAGACACTCGAATTCGTGATGTGGTCCGGGGCTCTACGAATTCCGCAAAGTTTGACGGGAACGGTTCTCTGTTTGCCGGGGCCGCTGTCGCTCTTCCGCCGCTCGGCCTTGGAAGAGGTACACAAGAAATTCGGCGTGCTTCAAGGGGAACAAAAAGAAGGCGTCTACGACGGACCGTTCGAAGGCTCCACGTTTGCCGAGGATTTTGACGTCACGATTGCGCTCCTCCAACTCGGCGGCCGGATCGAATACGACCCACTGGCCGGCTGCGATACGGACGCTCCGGAAGACGTGTTCACGCTCATCAACCAGCGCTACCGTTGGGCGCGCGGTTCGATGCAGGTGATTGTGAAGTATTTCTCGCGAATGAAAATCTTTGGTCTATCCGGCCACTTCAAGCTCTTCTCCTGGCTGATGTCGAGTTATGTCTACGACATGGCCCTGTACATGTTCGGTGTCGGAGCGCAAATTGCCGTGTTCGTGCTCGCTCTATCGGGCATGCAGGGTGCTCTCACCATGCTCCTGGCTTTCCTGGGTTATCAGTTCGTCTTTCGCCTCGTCATTGGCTCGATCATGATCACGACGCACCGCGAAAGCTTCAAACCTCTGCACGCGATCCCGTTTTTAGATATGTACGGCAGCTTCCTGCTGGGTGGGGCGTTTATCATTTCGGTGCTGGATGAGTTGTTCAAATCGCGGATGAGATGGTGAGACTTCGTCGGTTATCAACATTAGGCTTCTGAAACCTACCCCATTCACAATTTTGCGGCGGGAGTTAAGGGGGCGAACCTTCGAGAGCCGTCATTCTCAACGGCTCTCGAAGGTTCGGATGAGGCGCTCAGTGGTATGTTCTGGAAGGTTGACAGGATAACCCTAAACCGATTGTAGCCGAGAGAACCTTGTTTCAATCTCTTCCCAAAGTCCGTTTTCGAGCCGAACCAAATTGGTCGCAATGAATTGTGCTGCCTTTCTCCAGTACCGAGTCGGCTTGGGTTTAGTCTGCTCGAATGATTTCAGGACATGCTCGAATAACTTGCCTCCTTCATTGAGTTTGCGGCACTCAATCCAGTCGTAAACAAACGGCTTGTCTTGACGGTAACGATCGAGAGCCGTTCCCTGTCCAGACTTCGTATTAGTGGTCATGATGGAATTGACTAGAATTCGCCAAAATTCATCTGGCGTTAGTTTGCTGCCCCATTCTTCCTCGTAATCTGTCCACGGTATGTCTTTCTGGTCCTCGACGCTGGCGAATATAGCACCATCGAGAACGCATGGCATCACCTCACTTTCCTTGCATAAGGTCTGAATTTCGTCCAATACAGAATGGTAGCTCCGAGCCAGATCATTCTTACTGACCGAAATCTCTAGTTCACTCTTGAGCCAGTTCAGAATCCGAGAGTCAATAGGAATCTCAAGTCGTACCAAGCCAAATTGTTGCAGAATGTTCCGTGCCTGTTTATGTTTGACGCCAGCAAGTCTTTCGTAGGCGAGAAAATCGGCAACCTCTCGTTCCGTAGCCTTATCGGAGCGGCTTCTTTCCGCGTGGGTCAATCGCTTCTTTACGATGGGAGGGTCTTTGTACGTTCTCACAATGTTCTGGACGCTCTGAATCTGTTTTGACGTGATCTGCCAATTTAGCTTCGCCATGATGATGCTCCAGTAATAGTTCCCTGGTACCCTCTGGTAAGTTATTCGCTGGTTGCATCCTTGTATTTGCTTTAGGCTTACTATTTGCTAGCGAAAACCGGAGTTTCGGATTTGATGCAAGTGTTTATTATTACGCAAGTTAAGTCGATCATTTTCGCTTACTGCTATGGCCATTGTCGCTCTATTTCAGGCTCGGCAAAATCTTCGTGTAGCGTCTAGACTGCTCAAGGTGAATACGAGCGCGTATAGAATCAAATAAATGCCGCAACCATCTTGCCGACTTTTACCGCTCGAATCCCACTCCGGCCCGATGAACATGGCCCTCGACGAGGTCATGCTTCAAGACGCCGAGCGCGGCATCGCGTCGCTGCGCTTCTATACGTGGAGTGAACCGACGCTGAGCCTCGGATACTTCCAGCCGGCGATGCCGCGCTTGCCTGACGTCGCCTGGGTGCGCCGATCCTCTGGCGGAGCGGCGATCCTGCACGATCGTGAATTGACGTACTGCCTGGCTCTACCCGCCGGCTTGCCGTGGCAAACCAAAGAAACCTGGTTGTGCCAATTTCATCACCTGATTGTCGCAACGCTGGCATCGTTCGGCGTGACGGCCCGGGCCGTGATCTGCGGCGAGGAAAAGAAGCTGGGGGAGTTTCTCTGCTTCCTCCACCAAACGCCGGGCGATTTGTTGATCGGCTCGTCGAAAATCACGGGGAGCGCCCAGCGGAGAATGCGCGGGGCGCTCATGCAACATGGGAGCATCCTGCTCCAACAATCGCCTTGCACACCGGTGTTGCGGGGGATTCAGGAACTCAGCGGGGTGTCGATTTCGATCGAAGAGTTGGCGTCGCGGTTGATTCAGCGATTTGAGGAAGAGACGGGATGGAAAATGAATCGCATTGATTTTAGCGAAGAACAGAATTGTCGCGCGAGCACGATCGCACGTGAGAAATATGGTTCCGCCTCATGGAACGAAAAGCGATGAGCAACAAGATGTCTCGACGTGCCGGAAACCCAACGACCGGAACGGGCCTGATTCCTTAGATCGTTCACGATCGCGGCTCGACACTTCAAGTCATTAAAGATAGAACGTCGCTCATGAGTGAACTCCGCATCTTCACCGCGATCCAAGCCGGTGATATTGATCTGGTGGGCGGCAAGGGCCTCAGCCTGGGCTTGATGACCTCGGCAGGCCTTCCTGTTCCGCCGGGATTCTGCGTGACGACGCTGGCTTATCGCCAGGCAAGCGGATCGATTGACAATTCCCTTCACAACTTACTGACCAAAGCCTATCGCGAACTCGGTCGCGGCCCGGTTGCCGTGCGATCCTCCGCGACGGCCGAAGACGGGGCCGTCACCAGTTTCGCGGGGCAGCAAGAAACGATCTTGGGCGTCGAAGGGGAACAGCAACTCAAGGAAGCCGTTGAACGGTGCTGGCGGTCGCTTCATACGGAACGAGCCCGAGCTTATCGGCAGCATCAAGGGGTCGAAGAGGGCGGGCTCGCGATGGCGGTGGTCGTGCAACGTCTAGTTGATGCCGAAGTGGCAGGAGTTCTTTTCACTCGCGACCCCGATGATTCCAGCGGCGAGCGAATGCTGATCGAAGCATCCTGGGGCCTCGGCGAGGCGGTGGTTTCCGGCCGCGTCACACCCGACTCGTTTCGAGTCGAACGGAAAAACGGCAGTGTCCGCGATCGACGCTTGGGCATCAAGAATCGGCGGATTACTCCCACCGGTGAAGTCGAAGTATCTGCCGAGGACCAGAGCCGCTTCTGCTTGAATGACACGCAACTCGCGGAGCTAGCTGAACTTGGCCGACAGGTGGAAGCGTTCTACGCCGAGCCGCGCGACATTGAATGGGCCTGGGCCGAGGGGCGTTTCTGGCTGCTGCAAGCACGGCCCATCACCACGGCCGGGGCGAGCGATCGTGAAGCGGTGCGCAAGTCCGAAATCGAACGCTTGAAGAAACTGGCCGAACCGCGCGGCACGGTCTGGAGTAAGTACAACCTGATCGAGGTGTTGCCCGACCCACTGCCGATGACCTGGGCGGTAATTCAAAATCTCCTTTCGGGCAGCGGCGGTTCAGGGATGATGTATCGCGATGTCGGTTTCAAACCAGCGGCAATGATGGATCACCTCACGGTCTACGATCTCATCGGCGGTAGGCCTTACTGCAACCTTAGCCGAGAACCATATCTGCAAGCGTCGAAGCCGCAGATCGACTACCCCTTCCAAAGATACAAGGCCACTCCGTTGCTCGCCCTGACGCCGGAACCCGATTCGAGCACCATGTACCGCAGCGTGGGCCGCATCCTGCGCCTGCCGATATTCATCTGGAGGCAGATGCGTTTCGCGCGCCGCATCTCGAAGCTGAGCCAGACCTTTGCGGATGATTTCCGCAAAAAAATCGTGCCGCCGTTTTTGGCCGAGATCGAGAAGGCCGAGGCGGAAGATCTCACCAAGCTCGATCCGCAAGTACTGCTGCAACGGTTCGAGTATTGGGTCAAGCGGACGCTGGTCGATTTTGCTCGCGAGAGCCTGAAACCGACACTCCTCGCCCAGTTCGCGATGCAAGTTATCGAACAGCAATTGAAGAAGCCGCTCGGGCCGGAACGGGCCCGGCAGGCGATCGCGGAACTGACAGCCGGGGCCCATCCCGATCCGGAGGCCGACTTTCCCACTGGCATCCGCGAGATGCTGGCTGGGACGAAGACTCGCGAGCAATTTCTCAAGCAATTCGGCCATCGCGGCAGCCACGAGATGGAACTGGCCCGGCCGCGCTGGTCTGAGGATGCCACCTCGCTCGACGGACTGTTGCGCGGTAAACGCGGAGCGCCCGAAACGCACGTCGCGATGGAAACGGCCGCCCAATGCTGGGAACGGATCGCTGCGGAGGCAAAGTTGATCGCCTTCGTTTCCAAGTGGCTGGCAGGGCATGTCGAGAAGTTACGGACCTATCTCGGGTTACGGGAGACGGGCAAGCACTACTTGATGCGCGGCTACGCCTTGATTCGGAAGACGCTCCTGGAATTCGATCGCCGTTATCGGTTGCAGGGGGGCGTGTTCTATCTGGAACCCGACGATCTGCCGCGATTGATTGCGGGGGAGTCGTTAACCAAGACGATCGAAGAACGCCGCAAAACGCGGCTGATCGCCCTGAGCCTGGAAGTGCCGCCGGTGGTCTTCAGCGACGATCTGGAAGCGATCGGCCGACCTCAGCCCGCGCCGTCTGGGGCCACTCAACTTCAGGGTATTCCGCTCTCGGCAGGCGTGGTCGAAGGGCCGGCCCTGGTGCTTTCGGAACCATCGACCGAGCCGTTCGAACCGGGCTACATTCTCGTTTGCCCCACGACGGACCCGGCATGGGTACCGTTATTTGTCCAGGCCAAAGCGCTCGTGATGGAATCGGGCGGAACACTCTCGCACGGGGCAATCGTGGCCCGTGAGTTCGGCCTGCCTGCCGTGGCCGGGTTGCCCGACATCCATCGGCAACTCAAAACTGGCCAGCGCATTCGCGTCGATGGGGGTCGAGGGATTGTGTCGGTGTTGACGTAACCTCTTTCTTCCGAGCCCGAAGCGCTAGCAAGGGAGTTTGCCTCCTTGCTGGCGCTTCGGGCTCGGAAGTCAGAAAGCACTGGTGAAGTCTGAACGGTTTATCAAATCTGTCCGCGGGCGAGCAACCATGCCTCCCGGCTATTTTTAAGCTTCGAACGCGATTCATTTCGTTCTTCAGCCGTCCAGGATACATCATCATCGAGCAGGCGTTCGAAGCGGTTGAGTTGATCAACCAATTGTTGCATGTACTCGCGCCCGGCCAGGCGAGCGGATTCCGATGGTTCGTCGCTCAGCGTTTTGCTTCCCAATTTATCGAGCGCAGTCTTGGCCATCGCCTTGGCAGCCTTCAGTTCATCGCGAAGTTTGGGAAGCCGAGCGTCGTCCTTGCGGCTCTTCCCTGTCTTGTCCGTCAGGATGTAGGCGTTATCTTCCAAGTGGATATACGCGTTCACGGCCTGATCGACGGCTGGGAGCATCTCGTGCCGGAAATAGGTGAGTGACTTGATTCTCTCCCGCACTTTCTCGGCGTCCGCGAGACGTCTCCAGCGCGGGTCTTTCTCGATCGCTTCCGATAAGGCCGCAAAAAGTAGGATCGGCAAAAGCACGATAAGGACCGTCGCCACAGTACGGCGTGGAGGAACGGCGAATCGCTGCACATGCAACAAAGTGGCCAGGATGAAACCAACCGCGCCGCCGCCAAAGTGCGCCGACGCACTCACGCCCGGAATGAAGCTAACGCCCACGTTAAGTAAAAACAGGACGCCAAACTGCCGGAACCAACTTGAAACGCCTTCGGGCGGCAGGTGCGAACGATTCATGAACACCCATGCCATCATCGACGTCATTAGCCCCCAGATGGCTCCCGACGCGCCAGCCAAGACGCTCGTTTGCGTTGGAGTACCAGGATCATAAAGCATCGCAACACAACTGCCGCCGATCCCCGATAACAGATAGATGATCAAGAAACGTGGCGGACTCCAGAGTGATTCGAGCAATCCCAGGGCATAAAGGCTATACATGTTGACGAGCAAATGGATGAGGCCAAAATGCAGAAAGCAGCACGTCAAGAGCCGCCACCATTCGCCGTGAAGTAAATCAACGGGGCTAAGCGCGCCCACCTCGTGCATGACCGCCGGATTGCCATTGCGAGCAAAGTCCGAAACCGGGATCCCAGCCTTTATTGCAACATAGAGGCTAATGCCGAATGCGATCAAGTTGACCAGCAGCAGGACAGGCATGACTCGCGGCGGATCGGGTTCGTACAGCGATTGACGTGCCGCTTCTCCGCGATCATACCGACTCGGGACTTCGGATTTAGGCTGTTTCTCTT
>JAIOQJ010000609.1 GCA_021413475.1 Planctomycetota bacterium
CGTACGGCCGCCCGATTCAATGATGAGCTCCGGCTCTTCGCGATCCCGGCGGTTATCCTGGGCATTGAGAGAAGGAACGAGAGTGAGTAATGCAGCCATCCCGACAAGAGCGCGCATGTGAAATCTCCGAATCATGGATCTCTAGGGGATTATGCGGAAACGACCGAGCGGCCGGACAGGGGGCGATCTCATGCAGGTAATATACCCCAATGATGGCGGTGTTCCAATGGGGGAGCCGCTTGCGGCGGAGCGCAAACGCTCCGCCGCGAGCGGCTTAAATCAGAAATTCCAAATCAATTTGTTGACCCGGACGTCAATCAACCGTTAGACTGTCCCCTGTTGTCCCACCAACCGAATTCCCCTTTCCCTTTCCTAGTTACACGAGGATCGTATGGGTCCGTTCAATCGGAGAGAGTTTCTTCAGCACTCGGCGGCCATCTCCGCCGCTCTGGCCACGGCCAGCCAGCAGTCGTTCCTGCAGGCCGCGCCCGCGACTTCGGCCGAGAAGCCGGTCGGTGCCAACGAGACGCTGCGCGTCGCCGTGATCGGCGTGAAGGGCCGCGGCATGAGCCATGTCGGCGGCTTCAACAACGTCAACGGCTGCGAAATCGTCACCATTTGCGATTGCGATGAAGCCGTCATCGGCAATGCGATGAAGGCCGTCGAGGGCAAGCGGAAGAAGGCCCCGAAGTTCGAAAAAGACCTTCGCAAGGTGATGGAAGACAAGGATATCGACATCGTGTCGATCGCCACGCCGAACCACTGGCATTCGCTGGCCGCCATCTGGGCCATGCAGGCGGGCAAAGACGTCTACGTCGAAAAGCCGGTCAGCCATAACGTTCGCGAAGGCCGGATCGTGGTCGACACGGCTCGCAAGCTGAAGAAGATCTGTCAATCGGGCACGCAAAGCCGTTCCATGCCCGGCATGCGGGAGGCGATGGCCTTCATGCATGCAGGCGACCTCGGCAAAGTGAATCTCGCGTACGCCACCTGCTACAAGCCGCGCGGAAGCATCGGCGATGCCGGCCGGACCAAGGGCGAGCAACCGATTCCGGCGACGATCGATTACGATCTCTGGTGCGGGCCAGCCCCCAAGACTCCGTTGATGCGCAGCCGTTTGCATTACGACTGGCACTGGATCTGGAACTACGGCAACGGCGATCTTGGCAACCAGGGCATCCACGAAATGGACAAGGCCCGCTGGGGCCTCGGCAAGATGGAACTGCCTAAGAGCGTGATGAGCCTCGGCGGCCGTTTCGGCTACGTCGATGACGGCGAGACAGCCAACACGCAAATCTGCCTGTTCGACTACGGCGACGCGGAACTGATCTTTGAAGTTCGCGGCCTGAAGACCGGTGACTACATGGGTTCCAAGGTCGGCAACATCTTCTTCGGCAGCAAGGGCGTCATTGTTTGCCCGAGCTACGCCGGCGGTTTCTTGCTCGATATGGACGGCAAGAAAGTCCGTGACTTCAAGGGCGACGGCGGCGACGGCAACCATTTCGGCAACTTCGTCAAAGCGGTCCGCAGCCGCAAGATGGAAGACCTCAATGGCGACATCCTCCAGGGCCATCTCTCGAGCGCCCTGTGCCACCTCGGCAACATCAGCTATCAGCTCGGTGCCGAGAAAGCGATGTCGGAAGTCAAGGACTTCACGCAGAACAAAGACGCGATCGAGGCCTTCGCTCGCATGAGCCAGCACCTGAAGGACAACAACGTCGATCTGTCCAAAGCAGTCGGCCGCGTCGGTCCCCTGCTGCCCATCGATCCGAAGACGGAACGTTTCACCGGCAGCAACGACAAAGCCAACGCGATGCTCTTCCGCGAGTACCGCAAGGGTTTTGAAGTGATTGATAAGGTTTGATTCACTTTTCCCGCAAGCGGCTTCGCGTTTGGCGAGGCCGCTTGCGGTAGCACTTTCTTGATTTCACCAACTGAATTGTCACGGTATTCGCGGCATGGACAGCAGTCGATACTCGGCATGGGCAATAGCTTCGTTTGTGCTTAATTTGCCATGGTTATCACTTTTCGGGTTATACCTTTGGGTCATCACCCATTCTGGCCCCCCAGCGGGGGATCTTTTGCAACTCATAATTTATATGTGGATCTCGTTCGGCATCTTTGGGGGTATTTCTGGCCGATGCGCCGTCAATGATATTCGGTCTTCTAAAGGTGAGTTGTGCGGAATGTGGATCGCGATCACGGGAATTATCTTAGCGGTAATTTTCCCTTTTTGCGTACTTGCAGTTCTATTGTCAGCGAGTGATGAGTTTTGATCGATGCCTAACTTCGTAATATAAGGGCGGACTTCGAGCAAATGCCCATCAACCGCTATTCAAAACTGGCAATCGCCTCGGTTGCACTCAATTTGCCTTGGATGGCCTTCCTAGCATGGTGGACGTGGTTGATGTTCAGCCCCGATCGACCACCAGCGGGAGGTATCTACGTGATTCCTCTCTTTGCGATTTGGTTTCTTACCGGCATTCCAGCGGGGTTATGCGGCCTGTTCGCGTGGGATAATATTCGGTGTTCTCACGGTGAGTTGCGGGGTATTTGGATCGCGATCATTGGGTTTTTGTTTGCGGCTTCTTTGCCTCTCTTGGCAGCCTTTTACTATTGAACAGATTTGTGCCTTGAGCGGGGCTAACACGCACGGCCAGCGCGCATAAATAGGTAAGATAGCGAGACTGGCGCATTGTGCATTGGCTAAGTATCCTGTGAGTTGAATCGAGCGATCGTCTCAACTCAGCGAAGGAAGGATGCAAGCCATGACCAAGCTGGTCGATG
>JAIOQJ010000660.1 GCA_021413475.1 Planctomycetota bacterium
GCACACGGCTCGCCGCTGGAGCTTCGAAAATCACTATCAACAACTCTTGCAACATTTCCGGCAAGTGTCGGAACGGAAAATGGCCGCCTGAGCTATTGAATATGATGGTTTGGTTCACCGCGATCCTCCTGTTCTTGGCCGCGTATCTCATCGGCGCGATTCCTTTCGGCTATCTGATTGCGCAGTCGAAGGGAATCGATCTCTTTCAGGTCGGCAGCGGCAATATCGGTGCCTCGAACGTCGGCCGCGTACTCGGCCGCAAATACGGGATCCTGGTTTTTGTGCTCGACCTGTTGAAGGGGGCCGTGCCGGTCGCGTTGGTGCCGGTCGTGCTTCGCTGGTTGCCGGCGGAAACCGAGACGGCGTTGCAACCGGTCGACGCGCTTCGCGTCGGTGTCGCCTTGGCTGCGTTTCTCGGACATCTTTTCCCAGTCTATCTGCGCTTTCGCGGCGGCAAAGGGGTGGCGACCGGCGCGGGAACGGTCTTCGTGCTCATGCCTGGGCCAGCGGGTATCGCGCTCATTCTGTGGTTGGCCACGACATCATCGACGCGGATCATTTCGCTCGGGTCGATCGTGGCGGCGATCTCTTTGTGCATCGCCCGTGTTCTCTCATCGCCGTTTTCTGAAGAAGGGCTTATCCTGACGGGGTTCTGCTTCGCGGCGGCGAGTATCGTCATTCTCAAACATCGCGCCAATCTCCTCCGCCTGCGGCAAGGGACGGAGAACCGCATCGAGGCTCGACCGATGATCGACTTTTTGCACCGTTCCTTTCACCTATTGGCACTTGGCTTGTGGTTGGGGAGCGCGGTCTTTTTCAATCTGATCGCCGCGCCGACGATGAACCACTCGTTTGGTGAAGTCGCAACCGCCGACCCCCCTGGCGACCGCACGGCCTATTTCTCGATCAACACGGGACTTGATTCCGATCAGAAAAAACGACTCGGCAGTGCTCTCTTCGGCGCGGCGGTGGGGCCGATCTTTCCGATCTTCTTTGTCCTCCAGGCTATCTGCGGAGCGGCGGCTCTGATCACCGCTCTCGGCTGGTGGCGTTCACCGGGGAAGGTGAATCGTTGGCGCGTCTATTTGACGGGTGCGGCATTGGCGACGGTTGCGATTGGCTGGCTGATCTCGCAAAGGGTGGCGCAATTGCGGCTTGCCGCGCTCACCGATCCGATGGCTAAGGCCGACTTCGTCACCTGGCATCTTTACAGCCTGGGCCTAAGTTTGATCACTCTTCTGCTCGTCTTCGCGGCAATGCTTCTGGCCGCGCGATTGCCGTCTTCCGACTCCAAATGATTCTCACTACCCCTCCACCCGAAATGAGAACCATTCTTTTTACGATGAGAATCGGTGAGAATCATTTCCATCCGATGAGAAGCAAGTACATTCCGGTGAGAACCATTCTTTTTACGATGAGAATCATACTGATCGCCCGGCGGGCACTCTAGAGTGCCAGTCACTGGCGGAGTGCCTTATCTTCGAGCTTTAACTCCAAAAACTCGCTCAGGGATTGGGCAATTGGGAGGGCGAATCTTGGCGAATGCGCGGGAGACTCGTAGCACAGTCAGATAGCTTTAACTGCCGGAGGTTGGCCCATGCTGCGACACTTTACCTTGCCGCTCGTCCTCATCGCGATGATGTTCGGAGCGTTGGATCCGGCACAGTCTCAGCCCCTTCCCAAATCAACCACTTCGGATAAGGTGCCGACGATCAAAATCCCAGGGGTTGATCAAGCGATCCGTATCGATGTAACCACGCTCGACCTATCCTACACAAAAATGACGGATGCGGGACTGAAAGAACTGGCCGGCCTCAAACAACTCACCACGCTCAACCTCTCCGGCACAAAGGTGACGGATGCGGGATTGAAAGAACTCGCCGGCCTCAAACAACTCACCACGCTCGACCTATACTTCGCGAACGCGACGGACACTGGACTGAAGGAACTCGCCGGCCTCAAGCAACTAACCACGCTCAACCTCACCAGCACGAACGTGACGGACGCGGGGCTGAAAGAACTCGCTGGCCTCAAACAACTCACCTCGCTCTACCTCACCGCAACGGAGGTAACGGACGTGGGATTGAAAGAACT
>JAIOQJ010000661.1 GCA_021413475.1 Planctomycetota bacterium
AGGCCGTCGCCACCTCGGGCCCGTCCGGCGGTTTCCTTCCCGCGCGACTCGCGGTCAAAAAGGGCGTGCGCGACCGCTTCGACAAGTCGATCGCCCGCATTCGCGACAAGGGCGATGCGGGCCTGCTTCGAACCTTTGTGGAAAAGCACTTGCTTCAGGGAACGACGGAGGCCGAATTCATTGAGATTGTCGATCTACCCCTTGAGTTGACGTTCTTCCGAAACATCGCCGGCGTGATTGGCCTGCGCGATGTCGAATTGATGCTCGGTGCTGGCCTTGCGGTGTATAATACCACGCGAAATATGCTCGATCAGGCGCGCAACTGCACCCAGTTTTTCCGCAACGAATCGTGCGGCAAGTGTGTACCGTGTCGGATCGGTTCGCAGAAGTTAGTTGAAATCGGCACCGAACTCCTTCGGCTGCGCAATCCGTATGTCATCCCACTCGCCGACGCGGATGGCCACGAGCAGACGGTATTGCCGGATAACCTTTGGGACAAATTGTCGGACCACGTCAACGATTTCGCCAAGCAGATGCGGATGACCGCGATCTGCGGCCTTGGTTACGTTGCCCCGAACCCGCTCAATACCGCGTTGCAGTTCTTCCCCGAGGACGTGCGCAGCGGGGAGAAATAGCATGGCAGAACCTGCAGTTGCCGATGAGCCAGATCGAACGTTCGCCAATCGCGAAGAGGAATCGCTATTCGCGCGAGGCGAGGACGATGCGCTCATCCGCTACGTTAAACCGACGCTCGCGCAATTCGAGGAAAAAGTGACACTCATCATCGATGGTGAGCCGATCACGGTGCCGAAAGCCAAGCCGCGGACCGACGCGCTGGGAAATCCGCTGCGCCGGCCCGACGGCACGCTCGACCCTCGCCCGACGACCATCTACGACGCCGCGCTTGAACTGGTTGCCAAGGGGGTATTTACTCCGGAAGAACTTCACCAGCGAATTCCGGTTCTTTGCCACCTGAAGCATCTCGACCCGATCGCGGTTTGCCGCATGTGTTCGGTCCATATTTCGAGCATCAAACGCGGTGAATTCAAAGCCGGCCGCAAGCTCGTTCCCGCCTGCCAGCACCGCGTCGAGGACAAAATGGCGGTGATGACCCGTCAGGGTCCCCGCGACATCGCGGATTTCATCAAGAAGTTGGCCTCCGAATTCAAGGTCAAGGACGACGACCTTCCCAAGGAAAAGAGCGTCCAAGACTATTCGAAGCAGGTGCAGGATTCGACGCGATTTCTCGGTGAATTGCTGGTTGCCGACCATCTCCATCGGGATTCCGCCCGCGGCAATCGCTACATCAACGAACTTCAAACCGTCGCTCAGATAGTCGATGTTCCGGATCGACCCCGATTTACTCGCAATCCAGGTGGCTTGGAAGGGCGCAATCGCGAACTCCATCCCCGCTCGCGCCCGATTCCCTTGGAGGTCATCAAGGAATCTCCGGGCACCAAGAAGAACTCGCCCGATGCCGAGTTTCGGCCCGAGCCACTATTCCCTTATTCGTCGCGGACCATTCACGTCGATCACGATCGCTGCATTCTTTGCGACCGGTGCGCGCGTTCGTGCAGCGATGTCAAACCGTTCAAGATCATCGGTCACACGGGCAAAGGCTACAACACGCGGATCAGCTTCGATCTCGATCAATTGATGAACGACTCTGGCTGCGTTCAATGCGGCGAATGCATGACGTCGTGCCCGACCGGTGCTCTGACGATGAATCGCCGGGTCAGCCCGACTTCATGGGCGGACAATGTCAAAATCCCCACGGATCCCGATGCGAAACTTCCCGATGGATTTTTGACCGCGGAACAGATGCTCAACGAAGTCTCGCTGAATTACGAACAAGACGGCAAGATCCGGTCATTCAATCCGTTTCGCGACATCTCGTTCCCCTTCTTGCGTTGGAACGAAGGTGCTGTTCGCCTGCGAACTCTTCAGCCTGGCGACGTGTTGTGCAACCAAGGCGAGTTCGGCTCGACGGCGTATCTTCTCGTTAAAGGCGACTTCAAGGGCGAGCAGGTATTCGAGGTTGCTGAACCAGAGGACAAGGCGAAGGGTTTCTGGAGTTGGTTCGGCGGCAAAAACTCGGCCGCGAAGACGAAGCGGAAAGCGGAATTTACGATCTCCGCGACGCGAGACTTGATCACGGGCGAACTTGCCTGTTTGACCAACGATCGCCGTACCGCGACGCTGGTTGCCGATACGCCTGCCGAGGTGATCGAAGTAACCCGCAACGTCCTGGCCATGCTCCAGCGCAGCCCGTCGGCCCGCAAAGTGCTCGATACCATTTACCGTCGGCGCGCGATCTTGACGAGCCTTCGCAAAAGCGAACGCTTCAAATCGCTTTCCGAACGGCAACGCAACTCTCTCCTTTCGGTTTTCGAACGAGAATCGAAAATGGTGCGCGTCGAGCCGGGTGAAGTGATTATCGAGGAAGGCGATCAAGTTGGTTTTGGCGAAGACGGCAAGACGTTCCACGGCGACCTCTACATCATTCACATGGGTTTCGTGAAGGTCAGCAAGCTGATCGACGGGCAGGAACGCGTCATCAGCCACCTGGGCAAAGGCGACCATTTCGGCGAGATTGCGTTGCTCCCCGATCATCCCATGGTCAAGAAGGCGGGACGCGAGATGGGTATCAACCCATCCCAGCGCACGGCAACATGTACCGCGCTCGCGGATGTCGAGGTGGTGAGCATTCCTGGCCGGGCCTTCCGGGAATTCTTCCGATATGAACCTGATGCTGGGAGCAAGGACGAGTTCTCGCGAATTGCCGACAATATTGCCAAGGAATGCGTGGCCCGTCTGACGGAGCAGCGAGAACCCCCTCTCATTGAGCGAGATCGGGAAGGGGACTTTCTGCGGCAGGGGCTTTACCAGGGCCAGAAGATGCTGGTCCTCGATTTGAAAACTTGCACCCGCTGCGACGAGTGCACCAAAGCGTGTGCCGATGCTCATGGGGATGGCCACAGCCGATTGCTCCGCGAGGGACTTCGCTTCGGCGATTTCCTGGTGGCCGCGTCGTGCCGTTCGTGTCACCAACCCTACTGCATGGATGGCTGTCCCGTCGATGCGATTCACCGCAAAGAAAATGCGCTCGAAATTCGGATCGACAACCATTGCATCGGTTGCGGTTTATGCGAAAAGAACTGTCCCTACGCTTCGATCCAGATGGTGGCCCGAGCGGGCGGTGGGGTGGACGAACTGGGCAAGCCACTGATGACGGCCCAGGTGGCGCGAAAGGCCGTTAATTGCGATCTATGCCACGGCCTGATCAAACCGGGCCAGGATCCGTTCTGCGTGAATGCCTGTCCACATGAAGCTGCCTTCCGCTGGAGCGGTGAGGAACTGATGGCGGAGATGAAGCTACGAGATCGATGAACATGAGTACCTTTCTTCTTGCGGAATGTGCGGAAGCTAGGTAAACTAAACGCGTGATATGGAAGTCCGGATGGGACCCCCGCAGTGGTCCTCGTACTTCCGCCTCTCTCCTATGCCTCCTGCCACTCCTCCTAGCGGTCCTGATGTACCTAATACTGGCACTGGCCTAGGTTTGCATCCATCACAGCCCAGTTCCCCTCCGGAACCGCCGGCAAGTGTTCCGACAGCTCGGTCAGCCCCAGAACCTCAGCCGAGTACGGCTACCGAACGAACGGTACCCGAGAAGCCGACAAGCACCCCCGCTCCACGTTCGGCCTCCGCAACGGCTACTTCAAAGCCGATTCGGCGCGGTTCTGGCCACTTGCAATTTCCCGGTTACGAGTTGCTCGACGCCAAGCCCATCGGCAGCGGCGCACGGGGTAAGGTCTACCGGGCCAAAGACACGGCCACTGACGAAATCGTCGCCATCAAAGTGTTCTCGGGGGATAGTATTTTTGATGACTCGATGCGGCAGGAAGTCGCCAAGTTGATCAAGGCACATTCCAGCGTTTCCGGTTTCATCAGCATCAAGAAGACCGCCTTTGACGCCGATCCGCCCTATTACGTGATGCCATTTTGCAAAGATGGATCGCTGCACAAGCGGATCGAACTCGGGAAATTACCAGTCAAGGAAGCGGTGGCCATCTTCACCCCGATCGTCAGGGCGATGGCATCGGTTCATCAAAAGGGGCTTATTCACGGCGATCTCAAGCCGGCAAATATTCTATTCAACGAGTCGGGCGAACCGCTGATTACCGATTTCGGCTTGGCCCAGTTCGGCACGACAAAATCGGACGCATACGGCACGCTTTACTTCATGCCGCCGGAACAAGCTAGGCCGGAGGACTTCCGGGCCGATTTACGCTGGGACGTCTACGCTCTCGGGGCGACGCTATATCAGATGCTCACCCAAGAGTTGCCGCGCCGCAATCAACGCTTGGAGAACCTGCTTTCGCACTCGGCCACCAACCGCGGCCGAGCGGACGTCTATCGGGATGAGATTCAGAAGGCCGCTCTTGTTCCCTTGCGTGAGAAAGCACGGAACGTCGACAAGCATCTTTCGCGGATTGTCGATGATTGTCTGGCAATCGATCCGGAAAAACGGCCGCGTGATGCCGGCGATCTACTCTTTCGCCTGGGCCGCCGGGAACGATGGCTGAACAATCGGCCATTCTTGACGATGATGGCCGGTTTCACGGCTCTCGTCCTGATCCTGGCCGCGGTCGCGGTGATCATGTTCAGTCGCGACATCATCGCCCAGGCAACACTGCAGGTCGAAGAGGATATGAAATACTCTCTTCGAGACCGCGCCTGGATCGGCCGGCAACTCATCCGCGAAAAGATCGACGACCGCGTCCGCATCGTCGAAAGCATCGCCGCGATGGTGCCGGGAAAGGACGGTTTGCGGCCTGAGTTTGAGAAAATCGCCGATAATTATTCAAAGCGTCCGCCCGACGAGTTCTTTCGCCCGTTCACGGAAGAGGAACTGAACCTTCTGAAACCCGTGGCCGAATGGCTGGAACAAAAACATGAGTCCATCGTTCAGCAACGCATCTCCAAGGAAGAGACGAAGCGGATGGGTCTTTACATCATCGTCCAGGGCAAAAGCTATTTGATCGGCATTACCGGTCCGGATAACAAAGCGTTGAATCCCAATGCTCTTCCCCTCATTTTTCAAACCAACTGGTCTTGGCGGGACTACTACGGCGGTACTGGCAATCTCTTCAACGAGAAGCGCGATAGGCACTGGCCGAAGGGTCGGACCCATGTATCCCAGGCCTACGTTTCGCGAGGCGATGAGCGGCTGAAAATCGATATCTCCACACCCATCCGCTTTGATAACCGCGGGGCGGCGGACATTATGTTGGGTCATGGAAGGCAAGCTTCCGACCGCTTTGGCAACGACGTGATTGGAATGCTGGTCATTAGTATCGATGTGAAACAAGACCTGACCGACTGGTTCGATCCGGATCAATCGTCGAGCGTGAACTCCAAAGGCGAGATCGTGATCGTGAACGATCGTGGCTCCGTGGTCTTCCACCCTGGCGTGAAAGATAGCCTACTCAACAACAAGGATCCCGAACCGCTCTACAAGGACTTGGATTGGTTCAAGAACGGCAAGGCAACGAACATCGTCTATGACGACCCCTCCTTGAAAGATCTCGCCGATCAAGCGTGCCTGGCCTATTGCCAGCCGGTCGAGTTCCTGGAAAAATCAATTTCTGGGAAGCCCTGGTGGGTGATCGCTCAAGTGCATCAGAAAGCGGCGGAAAAACCGATTGAGGATTTGCGCACCAAATTGCGCTTGGTCGGCGTGATCGGCTTCGTCGTCGTCATCAGTTTGGTCGCCGTGCTCTGGTACGCGCTCATCCGCATCCTTTCCCGTCAGACGCGAGATGCGCATGTTTGAACTCGTTGCCTACTATCTGGATGAGGAATTCTGGCGGGAAGCGATTGCCAATGGCGAGGAGAAAAAGCTCGGCAGTATCGACAAGGAAGATGTGCGCGTTCCGGAGGAGTTTCGTTCGGATTTTGTCGCACCGGACCCCGCGATCTCCGGTTGGCATGTGACTTTGCAGCGCCAGGGTGAGCGTTTACTGGTCTGGCGGCGTCTTGAACCCAGGCCAACTCGAAACCCGGTGCTTTTCAAGGACGAACCGGTCGATGAATTCGAATTGGATGCCGGAGACGAATTTTCGATCGCGGATGCCCCATACATTTTCAAATGGGAAAAAACCGAAATAGAAGCCCCCGGCGGGATGACTCTTCGCTATTCGCAACCGGATTTGAAGAAGAAAGGCTTCGGCCAGAGTGGTATCGAGTTCGATTCCCTGAAAGAGCTATCGAACCTGAGCCAGGTTAGCACGGTCGAACAGGTGTTGGCCCGCATCGTGAAGCTACTCGTCCAGAAACTTCCGGGTGCGAAGGCCGCCGCCTTGATGGAGCGTACCGGATTCGAACAGACGATGACCGCCCGGGTTCGTGAACCTGCCAATCTACCGTTCCCTTTCAACAAGCACCTCCTGAACGAGGCACTTGATAAGAGTTTCTCGGCCCTCTCGCACGATTATCGAGATGCTGCCAATAATCGCGATTTTTCCTTAAAGGAAACGGGCATCAACTGGGCAGTGATTGCCCCCGTGCCGAATTCAGAAGCGCGTCTCGCCCTCTACGTCGTCGGGAACGATGATCGCACCAAGGGCGAAGGCTCCATGACGAGTCGAAAGCAATCGCTCGAACAGGCGGTCATGTTTCTCGATCTGGCCGCGAGCGTGCTCGGCAACGTCATGCAAAACCGCCGGCTTGAAATCGAGAAAAAGCGGCTCCTGAACTTCCCCCCAAAACAATTCAAAAAGCTCTTGCGCCTCGACGACGATGCTTATCGATTGGAAACCGAACCGCGGGTTTGCCCCGTGACGGTCTTTTTCTGCGATCTCCGTGGCTTCAGCCAGTTCGCGGAGGACAACGCGGATGATCTGCGCCGGTTCTCTCAACAAGTGCTCAAAGCTCTGAACGAGATCACGAAGTGCGTCGTCGCCCACGACGGCGTGATCGGCGATCTGCAAGGCGACGCGGTGATGGCCTTCTGGGGTTGGCCGGGATCCGTTTCTGATCAGGTCATCAAGGCGGCCAAGGCCGCTCGCGACGTCGCCTTTGCCTTTGCCCAAGGGAGCGAACTCCGGGCCATCCAGTTCAGTTGCGGCGTCGGCCTGGCCCATGGCGATGCTCTTGTCGGTTTGATGGAAGTGGCCCATCAAGCGAAGATCAACATTTACGGACCGGTCGTCAATCGGGCGTCGCGGTTGGAGTCGCTCACCAAGCGATTCAAGGTTCAAATCCTTGTCGATGAGGGCGTGAAGAAGGAACTCGAGAAGAAACCGGGAGACATCGACATCGCGTTTCGATCGTTTCCCAAAGTTCGCCTCGCCGGGATGACCCAGCCATCGCAGTTCTTCGAACTCTATCAACCAGATGAATCCTCTCATGAGGATCGTCCAGCAGCTAATTTCTGGGAACGGGCCTTGCAATGTTTCACCGACGGCGATTGGCCGACGGCACGCGATTTCGTGACCCGGGCCTTTCAAAATCGTCGTCTGGAATGCGCCAGCGACGCCGCCGCCCAGTGGCTTCTGCATTACATGGAACAGAACACGCCGAAACCGGGGGATAAGCACTTTCCGAGTCTGGAGAAGTGAGCCCAAACTTTCAAAGCTCAAGCCGCCAACCGTTCACGTACATGAAGCAGTAAATGACCTTGCAAAGAATATGCAGAAGCTGATCGAGACGGGTGCTCGTCCATCCTTCACACTTCGCGAAATCGATGACCCAGTGGGCGACCGTTTCGAGGATGCCAAAACCAACCGAATTCATGATGTAGGCAACCGCGAGACCGTGGCAGAGAGCATGCGCGGTCAGCCAGTAGTACCAGGGCACCTGTTTCTGCAATTCAGACTTGCTATGCCGTGACTTCTCGACCGCGATCGGCCCCGCTTGCATCGGAAAGTCCATCAAGGCGTGGGCGGCGATCAGGTAGAAAAGCATCGGGTTCCCCGGGCCGAATCGAGTGGGATTTGGCGATCGTCCCCAATTATCCTGATTCAAACGTACGCTGCAAGGGGCTTCTGTCAAGTCACCTAACGAAAAACGGGCACCCCTTTGGGATGCCCGTCAAAAGCTCTACATCGATCAAAGTGATCAATTAGTACATGTCTTCGTATCCGCCGCCGCCCGACTTCTTCTCGCCTTCCTTCGGAGCATCGGCCACCAAGGCGTCGCTCGTCAGAAGCAGGGTCGAAACGCTCGCGGCATTCTGCAGGGCGCTGCGGACCACCTTCGCCGGATCGATGATCCCTTCGGCAACCAGATCGCCGAACTTGTTGAGGCGGGCGTCATATCCGAAGTTGACGTTCTTGTTCTCAAGAACCTTGTTGGCGATGACGTCGCCGTTCTCGCCGGCGTTCTCGGAGATCTGCTTGATCGGGGACTTGCAGGCGCGGACAACGATGTTGTAGCCAATCTCTTCATCATGCGAAAGACCGGTCGGCTTCAGCCCTTCGGACGCACGCAGCAAAGCCACGCCGCCGCCGGGGAGGATGCCTTCTTGGTTCGCCGCACGGGTTGCATGCATGGCGTCCTCGACGCGCATCTTCTTTTCCTTCACTTCGCTCTCGGTGGCCCCGCCGACGTTGATCTTGGCTACGCCGCCGGACAGCTTGGCGATCCGCTCGCTCAGCTTTTCCTTGTCGTAGTCGCTGGTCGATTTTTCGAGTTCCCGCTGGATCATCGAGACGCGAGCCTTGATGGCATCCTTCTTGCCGAGGCCTTCGATGATCGTGGTGTTGTCCTTGTCGATCTTGACCTTCTTGCAACGGCCTAGATCATTGATAGTCACGTTTTCGAGTTTGACGCCAAGGTCTTCGAACACGGCCTTGCCGCCGGTGAGGATGGCGATGTCTTCG
>JAIOQJ010000662.1 GCA_021413475.1 Planctomycetota bacterium
AACTCTCACCGCCGCAAATCATCCCGTCGATCTCTTTGAACCTTCCTCCGGTTCGCCGCGCGGTGTTCTAATTTACTTGCACGGCGAAGACTGCCAAACGCTAGCGTCCAACGACGCCGCGACGGCCCTCCTCGAAACACATCGACTGGCTTGTCTTTGCCCGCACGGCGGACCATTCTGGTGGGCAGATCGTCAAATTCCCGCATTTGACGGCACGCTTACGGTGGAACGTTGGCTCATGGAACTCGTCTGGAAACTTGCGACTGATTACAGGAAAGGCGGCCCGATCGCGCTTTGTGGGAGCGAAATGGGCGGCCAAGGGGCGTTGCGGCTGGCTTTCAAGCACCCGACTCGATTCCCCATCGTCGGGGCAATCGACGCGGCCATCGATCATCACGAACGCTATGGCGAAGGTTCACCGCTTGACGACATGTACCCCAGCCGCGAACATTGCCGGCAGGACTCGGCTACGTTGCACATTCACCCGGCCCGGCAACCCACGCACATCTGGTTCGCCGCCGATCCCGCGAGCGAGTGGTATCGCGGCAACGACCGATTACATGAGAAACTGACGGCACTTGGCGTGAATCACACGTTTTCGATAAAACCTTGTGTTTTTGAGGAAATGTTGCGAACTATCGTCGCCGCGATCCAGCAAGAGAGCCGGCGCTTGCTTTGAGGACGAAAATCCCGCACGCTCCTCTACTGGCCAAGGTCGGGTTATTCGCATAATCTCAGACTTTGCCGCTGCTGTTCAAGTACCGTCATCCTCGATCATCTTCGGCGAGTCCCTCCCGCAAACGCTTACCTTTCAATTGAGAGCGAATATGAGTCAAATGGAGATCATCCCGGGACTTGCAGATGTGCCCGTTGCGAAATCAGCGGTCAGCCTCATCGACGGCAAAAATGCACGCCTGGCCTATCGCGGCATCTCGGTGGAAACGCTGGCCCGCGATAGTTCGTTCGAGGAAACGTCCTGGCTTCTCCTGAAGGGCGACCTGCCGACGCAGCGGCAACTTGCCGACTTCCATCATGAACTCCGCCAGCGCCGCAAGATCAAGTACAAGCTCAAGGAAGTGATCAAAAACTTCCCCGAACAGGGGCACCCGATGGATGCCCTCCAGGCTTCTGTCGCCGCCCTGGGAATGTTCTACCCCGTCCGCGACGTGACGAACTCCGCCGCCAACTGGGACGCGACTTTGCGATTGATTGCCTCAATGCCGACTCTGGTGGCGGCCTTCCACCGCCTGCGCAACGGCGACGAACCGGTCGATCCGCATCCGGATCTCGATCACGCGGGAAACTTCTACTGGATGCTCTTCGAACGCGAACCGTCGCCGTCGATCCGCAAGGTTCTCGACGCTTGCCTGATCCTCCATGCCGAACACACGATGAATGCCTCGACCTTCTCGGCTCGCGTGACCGGCTCGACGCTTAGCACGCCGTACAACACAATCGCCGCCGCGGTAGGCACTCTGGCCGGCCCTCTGCACGGTGGTGCGAACGAAGAAGTCCTGGCGATGCTCGATGAGATCGGTACGGTCGAGAACGTGAAACCCTGGCTGGACGCCAAGCGAGCCGCCACGCCATCGTTCAAGGTGATGGGCATGGGGCATCGAGTTTACAAGGTGAAGGATCCGCGGGCGACGGTGTTGCAGGAACTTGCCGAGCATGTCTTCTCCGAGATGAGCCGGCCCAAGAAGTACGAAGTCGCGATCGAACTCGAGAAGTATTGCGCGGGCATTTACGGCACCAAAGGCGTCTGGCCGAATGTCGATTTTTTCTCGGGCGTCGTCTACCAGTCGCTCGGCATCCCCACCGACCTGTTCACACCGATCTTCGCGGTGGCCCGCGTCGCCGGCTGGCTGTCGCACTGGCACGAGCAACTCGAAAACAACCGTATCTTCCGGCCGGAACAGGTCTACACCGGCAAGGAGAATGCCTCGTATGTGCCGCTGGAAAAACGACCGTAGGTTTTGATTTTTGCAATTTTCACACGGTTCCGAGCCGCTTGCGGCTTAGCGCTCACTTTGCATATCGAGAACGCGTGTGCGCGATAGCGAACGCTAAGCCGCAAGCGGCCCCTTTAAGCGAGACAGCCTAGCCATGCTCGATGCCTCTTTCATTCGCGACAATCTCGAGGCCGTGAAGGCCAATTGCAAGAACCGCAACGTCACGGCCGACGTTGACCAGATCGTGCGGATCGACGATCGCCGCAAAGCCCTCGTCTCCGACACGCAGATCTTGCAGCAGCGGGCCAACGAGATTTCCAAGCTGATCCCCAAGGAAAAAGAGCCCGCGAAGAAGCAGGAACTGATCGCCGAGGGGAAGAAGCTCCGCGAGGACGTGGCAGGCAAGGAAAAGGAAATCAAGCAGATCGAGACGGAACTCCACGCCGCGTCGATGGCCATCCCCAACATGACGCACCCGGACGCCCCGGTCGGCGGCACCCCGGCTGATAACAAGGTCGTCCGCAAGTGGGGTGAACCTCGCAAGTTTGATTTCACGCCGAAGGACCACGTCTCACTGGCCGAGAAACTCGATCTGGTCGATTTCGAGGCGGGTGCCTCCGTAACCGGGCAGAAGTTCTACTTCCTCAAGAACGAAGCGGTCATGCTGGAACTGGCCCTGGTCCAGTATGCAATGACGACGCTCCTCAAGGAGGGCTTCACGCCGATTATCACGCCGGACATGGCCCGGGTGGAA
>JAIOQJ010000612.1 GCA_021413475.1 Planctomycetota bacterium
AGGCGGCATGGCCGCGTTGGATCAGCACCTGCTCAAGTGCCACCGCGATTGTGCTCTTGCCGGAACCGGATAGACCAGTGAACCAGAGCGTCGCTCCGGTTTGCTTAAACAGCTTGGCTCGCTCCGCGCTGGTGACGGCCCCTCCGTGGTAGGTGATCGCCTCGGCTTTGACGTCACTCATTGATACTCCTTGGTCGCTGGGGCGGCGATTCGTACGACATTCCTTGCATACCTGATTGTATTTCCCCCGCATCCATCGGGCGAGCCGAGCCGCGTGAGCGGCCGGGTGGTGTGTGAATGCGAAATATAACCCGGCGGCTCACGCCGCTCGGCTCGCCATTAAAAACTAACGAAGATGAATGTGGATTTGTCGATTACCCTGAACCGTCTGATCCTCCGGAACCCCGTGCTGGTGGCGTCGGGCACGTTCGGTTACGCACGGGAAATGGACGGCGTGATCGATTTCGCGAAACTAGGCGGGATCATCCCAAAAACCGTGACCCGACAGCCGCGGGCCGGAAATTCGCCGCCGCGGACCGTCGAGACGCCCTCGGGGTTGCTGAACGCCATCGGGCTCGATAACGACGGCATCGAACACTTTATCGCCCATCACCTGCCCTACTTGCGAACGTTACCCACGGCAATCATTCCGAACATCGCGGGAAAATCCGAGGCGGAGTTCACCGAAATGGCCGGCATGCTGGCCCGGGAACCGGGGATCGCGGCCCTGGAGTTGAATCTATCGTGCCCAAATGTCTCCGGTGGCACGGACTTCGCGACCAATCCCGCCGTCACGCGGCGAATCGTGCGCGGCGTGCGCGACGCTTGCAATCACGCGATTATCGCCAAACTGACGCCAAACGTCACGGATGTGGTGACGATCGCCAAGGCCGCCGCGGACGCCGGAGCCGACGCCATTTCCCTGGCGAACACGTTCGTCGGCATGGCGATTGATTGGCGGCGAAAGAAACCAATCCTCGGCAATGTCACTGGCGGCCTTAGTGGCCCGGCCATCAAACCGCTGGTGTTGCGTCTGGTCTGGCAGGTGGCCAAGGCGAAAATCCTGCCGATCATCGCCGTCGGCGGCATCGGGACGATCGACGACGTCATGGAATTTCTGGTCGCGGGTGCCAGTGCCGTCCAAATCGGCACCGCCAATTTTTACGACCCCACGGCCTCGGTCAAGATCGTGGAAGGGTTGCCAAAGGCCCTTGGAGAGTTGAAGGTTTCACGATGGATGGACGCGGTCGGGATGGCTCACAGATAACGAGCAAGCGAGGACGCTTGCTCTACATAGCACAAGCGTCCTCGCTCGTGCCTTTCGCTTCCAGCAACTTCCGATACTCCTCAATTAAACGCTCGCGGATCGCCTCGCCGCGTTGTGATAACGCTCGCTGGCACTCCACATACTCTTCCCGCCCGTCGCGGGTTTCGATGCGGATCGGTTCGACGCCGTACGCGCATAGATCGTAGGGACTGGCCCGCATGTCGATCTGCCGGGTGTCCCAGGCCAAGAGAAACGCGTCGGCGATCAGTTCGCCGGAACTCCACGGGGCGATCTTGTAGGCATACTTGTAGAGATCCATCGTCACGTGCAGGCAGCCTTTTTGATCGTACTCGTCCGTGTTCACACGCGTGAGTTGCAGTCGATTTAGCGGGGCCGCCTCGGGAGTGAAAAAGCGAAAAGCGTCGTAGTGCGTGCAACGAACGCCCTCGGCCTCGACTAGGCGAGCGATTTCCTCGGCGGATAATCTTAACGGCGTCGTCGTGTGCCGAACTTCGGGGGCGCGATAGACCATCGCCCACTCGTGCAGGCCGAAACAGGCGAACGCGGGCAGGCGATTGGCGATTCCTTCGAGATAACCGAGCGCCCAGCGCAGGAATTTAACTCGGCGGTCCGGGAATGAATCGGCTCGTAGGATGAGGCCGCCTACGGTCGGTACGAAATCCCGCCATTCGATTTCGCCGGGGACGGCATCTTCCAGCAGAACATCAACGCCGGGAGACCAGCGCATCAATTCAGATGGCCGAAACGAGTAGTATTCGAAGAGAAAATCGTGGACGGGATGCTTGATTCGAGCGGCTTGCCGCTGAAGGCGTTCCGTGGTGAACGGGGCAAGCGTGGACTGATGGCGGGATTGGCGTGTTTGCCAGTCGGAGCGGGATAAGGTGATGTTTTCCATTTGAATTGATTTCGCGAGCCGGCTCCCGTGAAGGGCCGGAGTGTTCGAATAGTTCTCGAATACTCCGGCCCCTCAGCCGGCTCGCCATCAAACTAAATCAACCCATGATGCCCCAGATACCGTTCCGCATCCAGCGCCGCCATGCAACCGGTGCCGGCGGCGGTGATGGCCTGGCGGTAATAGTCGTCGGCGACGTCGCCGGACGCAAAGTCGCCGTCGATGCTCGTGAAGGTTCGGGCCGGCGTCGTCCACTTCACGTAGCCCTTTTCGTTCAACTCGAGTTGCCCATCGAGGAAGTGCGTGTTCGGCGTGTGGCCGATGGCGCAGAACATCCCCGAGGCGACATAATCTTCCGTCTTGCCCGCTTTCGTGTCTTTAATGCGAACGGCGGTCACGCCGTCCTTGTCGTTGCCCAGGACTTCCTCGACGGCCGAGTTCCAGCGGACCTTGATCTTCGGATTCGATTTGGCCCGATCCTGCATGATCTTGCTGGCACGGAAGACATCGCGGCGGACAACCATCGCCACTTCCGTGGCGAATTTGCTGAGGTAGCTCGCTTCCTCGATGGCCGAGTCGCCGCCGCCGATGACCACCAGCGGCTTGTTCCGGAAACGTGGCAAGGCACCATCGCAGACGGCACAGGCGGAGACGCCGCGATTCTTGAACTTGTCCTCGGAAGGAAGGCCAAGGTAATTGGCTCGCGCCCCGGTGGCGATGATGACGGTCAACGCCTGGAGCGTCTGCCCGCCGAGCGTGACCATCTCGAACGGCTTTTTCTTGAAATCGACTTTGACGACATCATCAGTGATGACACGGGTGCCGAAATTCTTGGCCTGTTGCCGCATCAGTTCCATGAGTTCAGGACCGTTGATGCCGTGCGTCGGTTGCGGCTTGTTGGCAGAGACCCAGTAAGGTTGCAGTTCCTCTGGAAGGCTGGTCTTGAGATACTGCCGAGTATCGCCGGACGGGAAGCCGGGGAAGTTCTCGACTTCGGTCGTCAAGGCAAGCTGACCGAGCGGGGTCGTCCCCATTTGGCGATTTTTTTCCGTGACGGCTCCCTCGATGACGAGCGGGGTTAAATTGGCTCGCGCCGCGTAAATGGCCGCGGTCCAGCCCGCCGGTCCGCTGCCAATGATGATGACTTTTTCCACCTGGTCGGCCATGATTTGCTCCGGTCTGTTGTCCGTTATCCGTTGTCCGTTGTAAAAATCATACGGAGTCCCGCTATGATGCACCAACTCCACCCCGCCGAGGGGTGAATTGACCCCGGAAGACCTTGATGCCACGATTAACTGATTTCCGCGAGATTCTGCACTATATCCCCGAGTTTCGAGATCGCGTCTTCGTGATCGCGATCGACGGAGCCGTGGTTGCCGACGATAACTTCGGCAACCTCCTGCTCGATATCGCGCTCCTGCGCAGCCTGCGTATCGGCGTCGCCCTGGTTCACGGGGCCGGTTTGCAGGTTCGCCAGCTCGCGGCCCAGGCCGGGCAGCGAATTTCGTCGAGCGACGGCACCGGCATCACGGACGAGGCGACGCTGCAACTATCGATCACCGCCGCCAACCGCGTCACGCATCAGATTCTGCAAGGCCTGGCCGACAACGATCTTCGCGGGGCGGGCGGCAACGCCTTGGTCGCTCACCCCGCGGGGATTCTCGGCGGCGTTGACCAGATGCACACGGGCAAGGTCGAACGCATCGATATCCAGATGTTGAAATCGCTGCTGGAGCACGACATCATTCCCGTGATTCCGCCGCTCGGTTGGGATGGTGAAGGCCACACCTATCGGTTGAATTCCGACGCGGTCGCTGTCGAAGTCGCCCGATCTCTACAAGCGGTCAAGTTGATCTACCTGGCGGCCCACAAAACGCCGCGGCTTCAGGATAAAGTTCTTCGCCACGTCACCATCGACGAGGCCGGCAACTACCTCAAAAAGAATCGGACGGAGATCCAACCCACCGATGCGATCTCGAAGCTCGATAACGGCGTGCGGGCCGCAAGGGGCGGCGTACCGCGCGTTCATATCATCGACGGCACCGTGCAAGAAGGCCTTCTCTCAGAGGTCTTCTCGAACGAAGGGGTCGGCACGCTCATCCATGCCAACGAATACCAGTCGATCCGCAAGGCCCGCAAGAAGGACGTCCGTGCCGTCTATCAACTTGTCCAGCGCGGCATGGAGTCGGACGAGCTACTGAAACGGACACGGGCGGACGTCGAACGAATGATCGACGACTTCTTCGTCTTCGAAGTCGACAAGAACCCGGTCGCCTGCGCCGCCTTGCACATTTATCCTGCCGAGAAGAAAGCCGAACTGGCGTGCGTCTACGTGGATACCCGGCACGAAAATCAGGGGATCGGTGCCAAACTCATCCATTACGCAGAGGACTACGCCCGCACCCTCGGTCTCGAAGAAGTTTTCTGCCTCTCGACCCAGGCGATTAACTATTTCGTGCAAAAAGGCGGTTTCCGCTTGGCCACACCCGATGAGCTCCCTCCCACCCGTCGCGACCTCTACGACCGAAGCGGCCGGAAATCCCAGGTTCTAACGAAGAAATTCTGATCGATTCTCGCGATGTGCCGGTCGTGCGGTCTGCCAGTGCGATCGGTTCGCCGCAATGACCATTCCGGTTTCCGGCTTGTGCGTTTCCGGGTCGATACATCTTTCGGTTCCCGGCCTCAACTCGCGATTGCATGGTTGGAGGTAGCGGGGCGAGAAACGATTCCGCGAGGATCCGCAATGGCCGTTTTTTATGTGCTTCCGCCGCGAACGGCTCTGGGTGAATGCCTGGCCAGTTTGCTGCGGCCCATGGTGCCGGGTGTGACCATCAGCCGCGATTCGTGCGAAAACTTGGTCGATGCTCTAGTCGCCGGATCACCTGATGCTGACGAGTCTTACGTCGTTCATCGCGATGATTTGCCGAATGATGAAGACTTGAATACCGCCCTTCGGGATGGCTTCGGGGCCGAGGTCGGCGATCATGTGGTGCAAGTCTCGCTCGGAGCTCGAATCGAGCAGCCGCGAGTCAAGACCTGGAAACTGGAAGCCGTCTGAGCGATTCGCCGCCAAAGGGAGCGTGCCTGCGTGCCGTTCCCTTTTTTGCTATAATCACATCAAGTACATACCGAACAAACATCCCTCTCCCACAAAAAACCATGAACGGACCCGCGGAAATGATTGACGACGATTCAAGTTGGGACAAGTTGGCTGAAGATCTTGGCCTTGAGCCCGCACCGGCTCCCGCTGCGCCCAAGAAATCCACTCCGGCACCGGAAACTCCGGTTGTGAAAGTTGTTGAGCCGCTGCCGCCGGCCGTGGAAGCGAAGCCAATTGTGATTCCGCCGCCTCCGGAACCGGTTGTTATCGTTCCCGCGAAGGTCTTCGAAATCGAATTCCAAATCCCGTCGCCCACCGAAAAGGTTGAGGTCGAAGCCGGCGAGGATGCGGCGATCGAAGACGGCCCCGAGCCGATGGAAGACGAAGCGGGACCTGGGGACGAAGCCGGTCCCGCGGAAGCCGCTCCGGACGGACAGGGACGAAAACGCCGTCGCCGGCGTCGTCGCAAAAAGGGGACCGGCGAGGCCGCTGCACCCGAAGCTGCTGCCGAAACGACGGAAGCGAGCCCGACCGACCCGGCCGTGGCCAAACCGATCCCTGCTCCGGCGAAGTCGGCTCCCATTTCATTCGATGACGACGAGCCGGCTGTCATCATCGGCGAGGCGGCCCCCGAGTTGGATGACGAGGAAGATGAGGACGATGATTCGCTCGTCCCCGTCGCGGCCGCCGAGGAAGAAGATGATTCGACCGAGCCGCTTCCCGAATGGAAAGTAATGGCGTGGACCGACTTGTTAGCCACGTTGTATCGCCCGCAAGATCGGTGAAATAAAGCACCTTTCACCCGAGCCCGAAGCGCTAGCAAGGGAGGAAATCTTCCCTTGCTAGCGCTTCGGGCTCGAAACTCTGTCCCTTTCGCTTGGTTCGCCTTTCCAGGGGATTGACATGGCGGATGCCGTGATCGATATCGTCGGAATGGACGAATTGCCGACGATCGTTGAACTGTATAACCAGATTTTCCGCCCGCCCAGGGACATGAACTCGTTCCGGCGGCGATTTCTCGGGCGTTATAACATTTTGCAAATGATGGCCCGCTTGAAAGACAAGCCGGTCGGCTTCTTCCTCGGCTTCGAACTCAAGCCGACCACGTTCTTCGCGTGGTTTTACGGCGTACTGCCCGATTTCCGCCGCATGGGGGTTGCTTCCCAATTGATGGACGCGGCCCATAGCTGGGCCCGGCAACACGAGTACGAGTCGATCCGCGTCGAGTGCCACAACTCGCACCGGCCGCTGCTGCATCTCTTTATTGCGCTGGGCTACG
>JAIOQJ010000030.1 GCA_021413475.1 Planctomycetota bacterium
GTGCCTGCTTTTTGGAAGGAGTCCCTTCGGGTTGATGGCAACTAACGCAATTCAGTTCGCCAAGCAGAAGCTGCCCGCCCTGGGCGAGATCGGCCTTTTCGGTGGTGTAAAAGCGTTCGAAGCCGGCCACGACAGGGTGGGGCGCGTCCGCTGCATTCGCTGAACCAGTGAGAACCAAAGCCAGCGCCGCCGCGGCCCACTGAAAGAGATTCCAGGCATCACGCATTCTGGGATTCCTTGTCTCGAAGCGATCCGGAGTGTTTTCAGAAAATGGGCGCGAGGGAGGGAAAACGGCATTATATGGAGAACGGCTCGCCCGTGAGAAGACCATTGCAAATTGACAATTGCCAATTGCAAATTGAAAATTGTGAAACAGACAAACGCGGCGTGGAAGGGAAAGTTCACGCCGCGTTCGAGGGGGGAAGGGACAGGGGGAGTGATCACTTCAGCGAAATCTCGGCCGCGATTTCCTTGAGCATTTCCGCCGGGTTCTCGCCGCCGTTCGTCGAGCGGACCGGCAAGGTTCCACCGCTGCGAATGTAGCCGACCAGCTTCTCGGCATCATTGGCAGGCAACCGCTGGAAGGCAACCTTGATCGACTTCTCGGCCAGGCCGATTGCGGCGTTGAAGTCGCCGACGCTTTCGATCTCGAAGCTGTTCAGGCCGATCACGATGTCGCCGGGCTTGATGCCCGCCTTGTCGGCCGGTGAATCCTTGGCGACTTGGACCACCACCAGCCCGTTGGCGACTCGCAGATTGCGGGTTTCGTTCCGATAGAGCTTGTCGAAGGTCAGGCCGAGATTGCGGCGGGCAACCGAACCATCCTTGATCATGCGGGCCACCAGCGGGGCGGAGGTTCGGCTCGAACGGGCGTAGCCGATGTTCTGGGCTTCCTTGTGGGTGCAGGTGTTGACACCGATCACTTCACCCTTGAGGTTGAATAGCGGGCCGCCCGAGTTGCCGCCGTTGATGGCCGCGTCGGTCTGGATCATATCGCTGTGATTGTCGATCGAGCGATTCAGGCCGCTGATCAATCCCTTGGTGATGCTCGGCATCCCGTGGATGGCCTTGGCGAAACCGATGGCAACCACTTCGTCGCCGAGTTCGTAAGCGTTCGGAGCCGCGAACTTCAGGGCGTACGAGTCGAGCCGCATCGTGCGAATCGCGTTGTCCGCCTTGGAGATCAAGTCGGTGGAAGCAGTCGGCATCAGCTTCAGCACCGCGAGATCGCAAAGCTCGTCGTGGCCGACGACGACCAGCTTGGCCGACCGGCGCGACCAGTTGCGGCTTTCGAAGTTCGCCGGACCCGCGAGCGGCCGTAAGGCATTGATGTTGGCCTGGGGCGTGCCGGTCAGCGGGGTCGTCCCCGGCAGTTCGAAGGAGAACTCGCCCGTGAGGACGCGATTTTTCCAGGTCGTCCCTGGCTTGGCCCGAATCACGTGATAATTGGTGACGATGTAGCCGCCTTCAACGATGAATCCGGTGCCGGTGCTGGCCCAGGTGAATTCCTTTTCCTTGTCGCTCAGCGTGGTACCCGGTTCGACCACCTGGCCGAAGGCCTCGACGCGGACAATGCCGCCTTTCACGGAATGGATCAGTTCCTTGACCGACATCTCCTTCACGATCGCGGGCTTTTCGCCCAGCGGTTGTGCATTCACGGAGGTCGAGAAGAACAGGACGGCGGCCACCAAGCTGAAGAAGAAGCGTTTCATGATTAGGTCTCCCAGATGATTCGTTGGTTGGTTGATTTTTCATTCCCACAACCTCCCCAGCGGCAACCGACGGCTTTTGGGGTGCTTCCTGAGGAAAATTTGCGATAATATTTTGGGAACCCTCCGGCCGCGTTCGCTGACGTTTGCTTCCTTCCCGCTCGGCGCGTGCCGAAATGTGTGAACACACCACGATCCTTCCTTCGTCGCAAATCGAGGCACTGACATGAGTAAATGCGGAGTTCGTCTCGGTCTTTTCCTGTTCGGGCTGCTCCTCGGAGTCGATGCCGCCACGGCCGCTGATTGGACGCGATTTCGCGGACCGAACGGCACCGGCGTCGCCGACGACAAGAACATCCCCGTGAAGTGGACGAAGGAAAACTACCTGTTCAAAACGGAAATCCCCGGCAAGGGGCACTCCTCGCCGATCATTTCCAAGGGGAAGGTTTTCCTGCAATCGTCCTCGAAAGATCTGGCGGAACGTTACCTGATCTGTGTCGATGCGAACACAGGGAAGATCGAGTGGTCGAAAACCGTCCCCGGCGGACCAGCCAAGACGCATGCGAAGAACAGTGCCGCCTCATGCACCCCGGCCGCGGACGGCGAACGAGTTTACGCCATCCACTGGGACGGCAGCGAGCTTCTTCTGACGGCGTACGACTACAAGGGTGAACTCATTTGGAAGCAGCCGCTCGGCACCTTCAAGAGCCAGCACGGCCCCGGGATGTCGCCGATTCTGGTAGGCGGAACCGTGGTTGTCACCATGGATCAAGACGGCAAGTCCGAACTGTTAACCTTCGATGCCAAGACGGGAAAGCCGGGCTGGAGCAAGATTCGCGATCACGAACGGGCCAGCTATTCCACGCCGTTTCTGCTCGAAAAGACCGATGCGGGCCCCGACCTGATCGTCGCTTCGACCGGCGGAATCACCGCTTATGATCCCAAAGATGGCAAGCAGATCTGGAATTACAACCTGAAGTTCGACAAGATGCGGCTAAGAATGGTTGGATCAGCTATCCTCCATCAAGGGTCGATTTTTGCCGTCTCGGGCGACGGCGCAGGCGATCGTCTCATGGTCGCCATCAAGCCGGGCGGCCAAGGCGACATCGCGCAAAATCTCGTATGGGACAAAAAGAAACGGACCCCCTACGTTCCGACGCCGCTTGCGAAGGATGGGTTGGTCTTTTGGGTCACCGACAACGAAAACCTCGCCGTTTGCGTCGATGCCAAGACGGGCAACGAGCTTTGGGACGAACGGCTAGGCGGTGGCGGAGTCTCCGCGTCGCCGATCCTGATCGACGGCAATATCCTCACGATCAATGAGCAGGGGACCGCGTTCATTTTTCCCGCTGCCAAATCGTTCGAATTGCTTGCCAAGAACGAACTCAAGGAACAAGTCTACGCCTCACCCGCCGTCGCAAATGGAAAACTCTATATCCGTGGGTTCCAGCATCTGTATTGCATTGGGAACAAGTAGTTTCATTCTTGGCGAGCCGGGAGCGTGAGCGACCGGAGGATGCCTCGCCGAAGACAATTACCTATCACGAAAACACGAAAGAGTGAAAGCACGAAAAAATCAAAGAACGACGCGATTTTCTTTTTCGTGCTTTCGCCCTTTCGTGTTTTCGTGATTGATTCTATTTTCGTTGTTTCCTCCGTTTCGCTTACGCTCCCGGCTCGCAGCGTCTCATAAACTGTGCTGAGTCGTTCATCATGATCATCCCCAAGGAGTCCGCTGATGCGCTTTTGTTACTTGGCCCTCGTCCTGGCGCTCGTCGCCCCCATCCATTCCGAAGAACCGAAGAAGAACCCGACGCCGAGCCCCGAGGCGGTAGTCTGGAACCTGCCCGGTTTTGAACTTCCCGAATCCGCTTTTTACGATGCCGCCACCGGCAAACTGTATGTCTCCAACGTCGCCAGCGGACCGGATGCCAAAGACGGCAAAGGCTTCCTGAGCATCGTCACGCTTGACGGCAAGATCGAGAAACTCAAGTGGGTCACGGGCCTGAATTCGCCCAAGGGGATCCGCATCCACAAGGGGATTCTCTGGGTCAGCTGCGTCGATGAACTCGTTTCCGTTGATATCGCGAAGGGCGAGATCATCAAGAAAGTGAAGATCGAAGGGGCGAAGTTCCTGAACGACGTGGCCGTCGATGCCACCGGAACCGTGTACGTCACCGACATGCTCGGCAACAAGATCTACACCTACGACGGCAAGGAAGCGAAAGTCTTCATCGAAGGAGAAGAACTTGAATGGCCCAATGGTGTTCTCGTCGATGGCGACCGGCTGCTCGTCGGCGGCTGGGGCAAGCCGGAGGCCGACTTCTCGACCAAGGTTCCCGGCCGGTTGATGGCTTTCGACATCAAGACCAAGAAGAAAACGCTGATCACCCCCAAGCCGACAGGCAACCTGGACGGCATCGAACTCGACGGCAAAGGCGGCTATATCGTCACCGACTGGAAAGCGGGCAAGGTGCTCCACATTGGCAAGGATGGCGAGACGAAGACGCTAATCGAAGGCTTCCAAGGCGCGGCCGACCATGCGTTTCTTCCCGCGAAGAACCTGCTGATCCAGCCGCGGATGGTGGAAAACACCGTGACGGCGTACGATTTGAGCAAATTGAAGAAGTAGAAGTTGAGCCGCTTGCGGCTTCGCGCTCGCTCCCATTGTCTCACGCATTCCGTTTGTGAGAGCGATCGCGAAGCCGCAAGCGGCTCGTGGCACCGCGCCTGATTTTTCATATCGTGAACACAAATAACCTCTTCATTCAACGTGTTTTGGAGTCTCGCCAATGAATAACGCGTGTCCGGAATGCGGCGCGGTGTACGCGATCATGAAAAAAGATGCTGGCCGTCGCATTGCCTGTAAAAAATGCAGCACGTTGCTTGTCATTGATGAGGATAAGGGTCTTATTAAGGACGAAACAGACGAGACAGACGATACAAATTGATAGTTTCGTGACTGCGATCTGTTTATCGTGTAGATTCATCTGAATCCATGAAATCCCATGCTTGTGCAAGTTAATAAACGAATCTTGGTTACGAAGATCTCTGACCCCGTTTTCTCTCAGTGCGTGTATCTGCCAGTTCAACAAACTCTGGGGGCTCTGAAATGAACAATGAATGTCCGGAATGCGGAACGAAATACAGCGTGACAGAGGAGAACATTGGTCGACGCATTGCTTGCAAAAAATGCTTCACTCCGCTTTTAATCGAGCCAGAAGGTCTTGTGAAGGATGGCCCGGCTGGTAGCGCCGCTCCGAAGAAAGAAAAAGAAGAAGCGGTCGAACGGCCCAAAGCGCCTGAGATCGAAGCCATGGAGGAGGTATCGGAAGAAGAGGATCGAAGTGCCCGCCGCCGCAAACGTGAGCGAGAACGTGAACCGGAGCCGGAAGCGGTCGCCGTCGAAGAGGAACGCGCACCGCGGAAAGCGCGGAAGGTGCCCGATTTGTCCGTATACTTCGACAAACTGAAGGGCGTCGGGGACGTCGCGACGTGGCTCTACAGCATCGGTCCACCTACACGATGGAAGAACGGGATTTTGAAGTCTATCGACGCGGCATCAAGGATCGGCCTGATGGAAAACAGCCGTCGGCCGATGAAAACAAAGCGTTCGAAGAGAAAGAAAAAGAATGGAAAAAGCGCACCGCGCCGGCGCTGATGGATGATGTCTATTTCTCGCGGGCGAACTACCTCAAGGGCCATTGGTGGACACAGATGTATCGGATGCTCGGTTTCATCCTGTTGGCCTTCGGCTCCATCGGATTCCTGAAGGCCGAACAGACCCCACTCAAACGCGTTCTCGGCGGTGCGACGATTCTTCTGATCTTGTTGCAAATCGTCGGCGGCTCGGTCGGTGTGGGCATGCAAGCGGGCGGCGGACAGCATGGCACGGGCGTGCCGATGCCTGATCCGAAGTTCGATCCCGTTCCCCCAAGTTGAACAATTTCCGTCCTCGAAGCCCTCTCTGCCGTAGATGGGCATGCTTGCCACCATCATGAATGGGCTGGCCTTGCAAGAAGTCCTGGAAAGCATTCAGGTCGAAACTCGCTTGCTGACCGCCCTGCGTCTCGACAACGTGGCCGAGTTCTTCATCCGCCGCCGGGCGATCCGTCATCTGGAAAAAGGCCGGGTTGTCATCTTGGCCGGCGGTACGGGCAACCCGTTCGTGACCACCGACACCGCCGCGGCTCTGCGAAGCCGCGAACTCCAGGCAGAGATCCTCTTCAAGGCGACACGCGTTGATGGCGTCTACAGCGACGACCCCGAAAAGAATCCGCATGCCGTCCGCTACGAGAAATTGACATATCAACAGGTCATGCGCGATAATCTACGGGTGATGGATATGGCGGCGATCGACATGTGCCGTGAATGTACTCTGCCGATCCTTGTTTTCAACTACAAGCGAGAAGGCGCAGTCGAGCGGGCAATCGCCGGGCATTTCATTGGAACGTTGGTAACCGCGTGATGTCGTACACGCATGTTGAAAGGGCTTCCATCCGAGCCCGAAGCGCTAGCAAGGGCGAATCCGGCCTTGCCAGCGCTTCGGGCTCGAATGGAGAGTCGACTCGGCTTTGAAACTGATTCCGTTTGGTCCCCGAAACCGGTAATAACCATGACAAGCCAGCAAATTCAGAAAGACTGCAAGGAGCGCATGGAGAAGGCGCTCGACGTGTTCCGCAACGAACTAAAGGGGTTGCGTACCGGCCGAGCTTCACCCGCGCTGCTCGATTCCATCCGGGTCGAATATTATGGCTCGCCGACGCCGATCAAGCAATTGGCCGCGGTTAGCACGCCGGATCCGCAGCAAATCATGATTAAGCCGTTCGACACGGCCGCGCTGAAGGATATCGAAAAGGCGATCCGTTCCAGCGATCTGAACCTTGCTCCCAATAACGACGGCAAGGTGATCCGCCTGACAATCCCGCCCATGTCCGGCGACCAGCGCACCAAGATGACCAAGAAGATCAAGGAACTTGCCGAGCACGCGAAGATTTCGTGCCGCAACGTCCGCCGCGATGGCAACAAGCACATCGACCAGGCCGAGAAAGACAAAACGATGTCCGAGGACGATAAGGAAAAGAACGTCGAGGAAGTGCAGAAGCTGCTCAAATCGCATGAAACCGCGATCGATCAGCTAGCCGCCGCCAAATCGAAAGAGATCATGGAGCAGTGATTCGGGAAAATCCCTGGGGTTCGGAGTACCTCACCCGATAGGCATCAATTTAAGAATCGAACCACAGAGACACAGAGGACACAGAGAAGTAAGAGGAGAAAACACGGAATTTGGGAAAGACAAAACTCGATTGCGGTCACTCACTTAGTTCTCCTGTCTTCTCTGTGCTCTCTGTGTCTCTGTGGTGAAAATTCTTAACCTCATGCCCCTGGGTTTCATCACCCGAGACCCATCATGCGTTCCCTTCGCGATATTCTTCAGCAATTTCCCGGTACCGGCGAACGCGGCCTCACCAAGGCCGAAGTGGCCGGGAGCTTGCAACGGCATGGTGCCAATCGGCTCACGCCGTTGCCGCGCGAACCGCTCTGGAAGAAGTTCCTCGGCAAGTTCGACGAAGCCATCATCAAGATTCTGCTCGCCGCCACTCTGCTCAAAACCGTCGTCGATCTTTTCGAATCGTCCGCTCTCTGGGGCGGCGTCGGCCTTGGACTGGTTGTTATTTGCCTGATCGGCTTGCTCGCCTTGCGCCGAGGCGACTGGGTGCCCACGTCACTCTTCGGCATCGCACTCGTTCTGGTCGGCATCAGTATCGGCATCGGGCATCCTTCGTACGAGGGCTTGGCGGTGATGCTGGCCGTGGTGCTGGCCACCGGTGTCGCCTTTCTGAGCGAATACAAGAGCGATCGGGAGTTCGAGGCACTCAATGCGCAGCGAGAGTCCCTGAGCGTCAAAGTCATCCGCGATGGGGAAGTCAACAAGCTGCCGCTCGAAGAAGTCGTTGTCGGCGATCTGGTGACGCTCGACATGGGCGATGAGATTCCCGCCGACGGGCGGCTCGTCAAGGCGAACGAACTTTTCATCGATCAATCGTTGTTGACGGGTGAATCGGAACCGGTTCGCAAAAAAGTTCGGCCCGAGGACGATACCGCGGAAGGTCCCGAGCAACCGGGCTGTCTCTATCGCGGCACGCAAGTCGTCGATGGGGCAGGGCGGATGATTATCACTGACGTCGGCGATCTGACCATGATCGGCCAGATCGCCCGACGGCTCGGCACCGAAACGCACGACGAAGGCGCGGAAACCTCCGAGAATCGCATCCAAAACAAATTGACGATGTCGAAGCAGCAGACTCCGCTTCAGCAGAAACTGTCGAAACTCGCGGGGATGATTAGCAAAGTCGGCTACGTGGCGGCTCTCGCAATCTTCGTCGCTCTGCTGATTCGCGGCATCGTGGTCGGCGAGGTGCGTTTCTCCACCGAAGGCCCCGCTCTGCGTTCGACCATCAGCCATCTGCTCTCGTACTTCGTCTACATGGTCATCATCATCGTCGTGGCCGTCCCCGAGGGATTGCCCATGAGCGTCACGGTCTCGCTCGCCCTGGCGATGCGAAAAATGACGCGGGCTAACAGTTTGGTTCGGCAATTGGTCGCTTGCGAGACGATCGGCTCGGCGACGATCATCTGTTCCGACAAGACCGGCACTTTGACGCAGAACAAAATGCAGATCGAGCGTCTCTGGGTCGATGGCCGAGTCGTCGAGCGCGATCAGGGAAACTGGCCGCGATTGCTCGAAACCCGACCGACCGATCTCGCACCGCTCGAATTGATCGCTCTCAATTCCGCGGTGAATTCGACCGCGAATCTCGAAAAGAAAGAGGGAAAGCTCACGGTCGTCGGCAATTCGACCGAGGGGGCGTTGCTTCTCTGGCTAGGCGAATCGGGAGTCGACCACTCGGCCCTGCGGCAGGAACATCCCGTTCTCTACCAGATGCACTTCTCCTCCGAACGGAAGCGGATGACGACGGTGGTCGAGCGCAACGGCTCCGCTTTGCTCTTGGTGAAGGGGGCACCGGAAATCGTTCTCGAACATTGCACGTACTTCCGCGCCGAGGACGGCCGTATTCGCGACCTCGATCCGGCCGCACGGGAAGCGATCCTAGCGGCGCTCCGTGAGGCGTCGGGCAAGGCGATGCGCACGCTGGCATTCGCATCGCGCACGCTGGAAGACGATTTTCCGCGCACCGAAGATGCCATCCACGAACGCCGTGAAACGCTCGAGATCGACCTGGTTTTCGCGGGTTTTGTCGCCATCCGCGACCCGTTGCGGCCGGAGGTGAAAGATGCCGTCCGCGAATGCCGCGAGGCGGGCATCGAAGTGATGATGATCACCGGCGACAACATCGAGACTGCTCGGGCCATCGGCACGGAAATTGGTTTGCTCGAACAGCCCGATTCCCTGGTCATTACCTCGGCCGAGTTTAACGCGATGACTGATGACGAGGTCGATGGCAAGCTCGATCTCATCAAGATCCTCGCCCGCGCCCGGCCGCTCGATAAGTATCGCATGGTGAAGCTCCTGCAAGCCCGGCAGCACGTCGTCGCCGTGACGGGCGATGGCACCAACGACGCCCCCGCTCTGAAAAAGGCTGACGTCGGTCTCGCCATGGGGATCGCGGGGACCGAAGTCGCCAAGGAAGCGAGCAAGATCGTCCTGCTCGACGATTCCTTCGCCACCATCGTCAAGGCGGTCCACTGGGGCCGGGCCTTGTACGAGAACATCCAGCGCTTCATCCAGTTTCAATTGACGATCAATGTCTCGGCCCTGCTGATCGCTTTCCTCGGGCCGTTCCTCGGGGTGAAACCGCCTTTCACGGTCCTTCAATTGCTTTGGATCAACGTCATCATGGACACCTTCGCGGCCATCGCCCTCTGCTCCGAGCCGCCGCGCGACGGCCTCATGAAAGCCCGGCCGAAACGGCGAGACGAGAACATCGTGACGCCCGGCATGCGCTCGACGATCCTCTCGACGTCGATCTTTTACGTGGTTGTGATGCTGACGCTGCTGGTCGGGCTGGAGGAGTTCGGTTGGTTCCGCGGCGAGGGGCCGGTCTCGAAAGAGTTCAAGGAGATGACGCTAAGGCAGGTGGCGATCTTCTTCACGGTCTACGTGTTCTTCCAGATCTGGAACCAAATCAATTGCCGCTCGCTGACGAGTGATCGCGGCGGCTGGAAAGGCTTGTTCGCCAACCCCGTATTCCTGTCGATTGCCGGGTTGACACTGATCGGCCAGATCGCGATCATTTCGCTCGGCGGAGCCATCTTCGAGGTTGAACCGCTGGGGGTTCTTGATTGGCTGGTTATTGCCGCCGCGACTTCGTCGGTGCTTGTATTCGCGGAGGTGATGCGGCGCCTGCGGCCGATTTTCGTTAACCCGACGCGCTAGCGAGGGATGCGACTCTCCCTCGCTAGCGCGTCGGGTTAACAGGAGTTAGCGCGAAGCCGCAAGCGGCTAAGATTACTTTCTCTCAAACACGACCTTCCCATTCACCACTGTCAAAAGCACCTTCGTGTCCGCGACTTCCTTCTCGGGCACCTTCAAAATATCGCGATCGACCATGATGATGTCCGCGTATTTGCCGGGTTCGAGGCTGCCTTTCACTTTCTCTTCGTGGTGCAAGTAGGCGTTGTTGATGGTGTAGAGGCGGATCGCCTGCTCGCGGGTGAGCTTCTCTTCGGGATTGATTTCACTGCCGCGTTCGGTGACGCGGTGTAGCGTGACGGCGATGCCGAGCCAGGGGTTCCAGGGATTGGTCGCCTTCACGGAATCGTAGCCTAGCATGTGGTCGCTGCCGCCGCCGATGGTTGTGTATTCGAGCCACGACTTGTACGGTTGGAACCAGCGGACACGCTCCTTGCCGATCTCTTTGAGCATCGTCGTGCCGTCCTTGTAGAACCAGGCGGGTTGGATGTCGGCACAGACGCCCAGTTCCTTGCAGCGTTCCAGGTTTCGCTTCGACGGGAAGTTGGCGTGGGTGATGCAGAAACGCAGATCCTTGATCGGCGTCATGCGGTTCACCATCTCGTAGGCGTCGAGCAGATTGTCCATCGCCCCTTCGCCGGCGGTGTGCGCGGTCATCTGCCATTTTCGCTTGGCGGCCTCTTCGAGGACCATCACGAGTTGCTCGGGTTGGATGAAGAGCAGGCCGCGGTAGTCGTCTTCGGTGACTTGATAGGTCGGCGTCTTCGGCCAGGGCTGGCGCATGAATGCGGTGCCGTTGAGCATGCCGCCGTCGAGGAAGAGCTTGATCGGCCCGATGCGAATCCAGTCGTCGCCAGCGCCGGTGGGGCCGCCGAGCTTGTCGTTGCCGGGGAGTTCTTCGAGCCGTTTGATGATCGCCTCGCGATTCCCGCCGGAGCCGAAGCTGCGGGCCACGTTGACGCGGACCGTCAATTCGTCCTTTTTCTTCAATTCGTGGTAGAAATCGAGCGAATCCCGGCCGCCATTACGGTCGGCGATGCTGGTCAATCCCTGCTCGTTGTAAAGACGGAAGAGCTTCTTGAGGGCTTCGAGCTTTTCGTTGTGGCTGACGCTCGGATCGTCGCCGGGGACGCCTTTGAGAACGCCGTAAGCGCTGCGGAGCATACCAGTCGGCTCGCCGGTCTTGGGGTCTTTGACGACGACGCCGTTGCCCGGATTGGGCGTGTCCTTGGTGACTTTCGACACCTGAAGGGCCATGCTATTGCAGATGCCGGCCGGGCCCGCGTGGTAGAGGACCGGATGATCGGGCGCGACCGCGTCGAGCTCGGCCTTGGTGGGGAAGCGGGCATCGTCGAGCCGCGTCGGGAACGCGTAGCGAACAACGATCCACGAGCCTTTCGGCGTCGTTTTCGTCTTGGCGGTGATGTAGTCGAACACATTCTTGAGCGAGCGAAGTTCGGGCAACGGCTCCTTCCATTCAGAAAGGGCCGCCCCGAGGGGATGCGTGTGGCTATCCATCAACCCCGGCATGACGATCTTGCCGCCGGCGTCGATCACGCGGGTCTTCGCGCCTTTGTGTTTGAGGGCCGCCTTGTTGGTGCCGACCGTCAGAATACGGCCATCCTTGACGGCGACCGCCTCGACGATCGTGAACTTGGCATCGACGGTGACGACTTTGCCGTTGTGGATGATGAGATCTGCATCCTGGGCCTGTGCGCTGAGTGTGCCGACGAGGAAGGCAAGGATTGAGAGGAATCGCATGAAGACACTCCGGCTGATGATCGGTGTGATGATGAGGAATAGAGTAGCGGCTGGACGTGGTAGGCCGCAATGATGAATTTGCGTGGTGAGAAGAAGTTGCCGTTCTGCGAAAACCGTCGCCATTTAGCGAACCGTCGGTGCCGCCACCGCCGCCATCGCTGCCAGCATAATCTGGGCACATGCCTCGGCGTCCGATTCCGCTTTGTGATGTTCCAGCGGGATTTTCAAGAATTGGCAGACATTTGGCAACTTGGTTGGAAAGATATCCCAGGTCGTGCGGGCAAGTTGCACCGTGCATTTGAACGGGAGCGTCTGCGGCTTGATCTTGGCCTGCACACAGCAAGCGTTCAAAACCGCCTTATCGAACCCGGCATTGTGAGCGACCAGAAACTGGAGATTGGCGAGTTGTGCCTGAAACTCCGGCCAGAGTTCGCCGAAGGTGGGTTGGTTTTCCACGTCGCGCCAGCCGATGCCGTGCAGGTAAGTGAAGTCGAATTTTCGTCGCGGCGGTTTAATGAGGTGCTGCCAGCGAGAGACAATCGTGCCATTCTCCACGGTCACAATCGCCACCGAGCAGGCACTATCGCGGCCGTAATCTGCCGTTTCGAAATCGATAGCTGCGAAACGTGATGGCGTGGAAATCGGCATGGTTGAGTCCATTCGATATTGGACGAATCTTTTGGGAATTGTCGCAAACGGACTCGGAAGAGTCAACATCCTCGGACGAATGCTTGCGTCTCATCTCGGTATTGGTTACTGTAATTTCATGCGAGCCGGCAGCTTGAGGGGTTTTGAAATAATCTCGCGCAAAGACGCAAAGGTGCGAAGCAAGACAAGAAATAGCGTGATACTTGGGTTTCTCTTGGCGACTTCGCGGCTTTGCGCGAGATTGATTTGGAAGTTTCACAGTCCCGAAAGAACCACAAGCATTGGCGATGCGGAGTGTCACTAAATGTCGCGATTGTTTTCCACTTCGCAAGCCCTGGTTGGGGCCATCAGTCGCCGCGACTGGTTCTCCCGTACCGCAACCGGGTTCGCGGGTTTAGCTCTCGGTTCGTTGCTTACTCAAGATCGCGCGGCCGCCAGTTCCCATTTCGCACCACGCGCCCGAGCCGTCATTCAACTCTTTCAGCACGGCGGCCCGAGCCACATGGACTTGCTCGATCCCAAGCCGGAATTGAATAAACGGCACGGCGAGAAGATGCCCGACTCGTTTACCGATCTGGTCAAAATCTCGGCCCACGGCGGCTTGCTGGGGACGCCATACAAGTTCCACAAGGCCGGCAAAAGCGGTGTCGAATATTCGGAACTCTTGCCGCACACGGCCACCTGTGCCGACGACATTGCGGTCATCCGCTCGATGCACACGGAGCACAACAATCACGAACAGGCCCTCTGGATGATGCACACGGGCCGGATCATTACCGGCCGGCCAACGATCGGGGCCTGGGTCAACTACGCGCTCGGTTCCGAGAACCAAAACCTCCCCGCCTACGTGGTCCTTCGGAACGATTCATCGCTCCCCGTCGACGGTACCCGCAACTGGTCGAGCGGCTTCCTGCCGCCGCGCTATCAAGGGGTTCACTTTCGCCATACAGGAACGCCCGTTCTCTATCTTCAGCCCGCGACTGCCGTCTCGGATAAGACCCAGAAACTTCGGCTCGACTTGCTTAAGAAACTGAACGAAGAGCACCAGGCCCGGCAACCCGCGATTGCGGAAGATCTCGAAGCCCGCATCGCCAGTTACGAGATGGCGGCACGGATGCAGTTGCACACGGCCGAGGCCCTCGACATCACCCAGGAAACCGCTGCGACCCAGAAACTCTACGGCATCGGCCAACCCAAGACGGAAAGCTACGGCCGCCGTTGCCTGATCGCCCGCCGGCTGGTTGAACGCGGTGTCCGTTTTGTTCAGCTATTCCACGAAGGCCAGATTTGGGACACGCATAACAAGAATGCCGAGGGAACCAAGAACTGTTGCGAGCGGACCGATCAACCTACC
>JAIOQJ010000613.1 GCA_021413475.1 Planctomycetota bacterium
CATGGTCGAGTACGCCTTGTACGTCCGCCGCTACGCCCCGTTCCTGAGCTTCGGCGGGGGATTCGACGGGGATGGCCGGGGGTTCTCGACCAGCCTCACCGTCACATCGCGGACCGTGGGAGTGGCCACGTTCGGTCCGAACCCGGGGGCGAAGATCAGTGGCGTGGGCCACAGTTCCGGCTCGTCATGGGTCGGCCCCTGGGAGCTTCGCAAGAGTTTCCCGTTGGGCTCCATCGGTCGCCATGTGAGCGAGGTGCGGGTCACGGTTTCCAACGTCGACTCGGGGTCGGGCAAGATCGCGTTCACTTTGTACACCGAGGGCAATTTGCCATTCAAGGACATCCTGCTCCACAAGAAAGTGGCCGACGTGGTGGACAAGATTGGCAAGGCCGTTCGGCCGAACGCGCCGCGACCTCAGTTGACGCCAGACATCGACACGTTCGTGGACTTCTCCGCGACCTTCGGCGGCAACCGGATTGTCTTCACGGGGCTCGTCCGTGGCGACGGCTTCCCGAACGCCGAGGTCTTCGTGCTCGATGCCACTTCCAACCCGGTGCCCCTCTTCGACTACCGGACGCGGAGTAATGAGGCCGGGCCGCTCCACCGTTTGTTCGGCGCGCACGCACAGAACCGACTCGGCACGTTCACCCGACAGATCGATCTCAATCCGGATGGGTCATTCAAGCTAACGGCCGTCCAGTCGCCCGTCGTGGTGCAAGAAATCTAGCCGGTGGCGGATTCTCTCGGGAAAGATCAAAGGGACGCGGACCGATTCTGAGCAGGTCAATCAGCGTAATTTTGTATCTGACGCCGAACGATCCGTTGCACCACGACCGGGGCGGCATTCTTGTTTCACGCGACACCACGTCGTTGCAGTGGCCCCGGCGAGCGAACTCGAACGTTCGGCGACCCAAGGAATTGTCCGGTTGGTCGGGTCCATTCATGAGGCGACGGCTACCAAGACCAAGCAATTCCCGCTATTTACGCCGGATTCGTGCTTCACGGACGACACCGTGATGATGGTCGCCGTTGCAGAAGTTTTACTGGATAGCGGCGACTACACGCGGGCGTTCCATCGGTACTTCCATGCCTACCCGGACGTCGGCTATGGACAGCAGTTCAAGCTCTGGTGCGAACTTCGCCGCACCAAGCCTTACAACAGTTGGGGGAACGGCTCGGCAATGCGAGTTGGCCCGATAGGGCTGGCGTTCGATAGGCTGGAGGATGTTCTAGCCGAGGCCGAGCGATCGGCCCGCGTCACGCACGACCACCCCGAGGGCATCCGGGGTGCTAAAGCAACTGCCGCCGCCGTGTTTCTCGCTCGCCGCCAATCTACGGAAAAGTCGGCCATCGCGAAATATGTCGAGGCGGAGTTTGGGTACGACCTCAGCGTCCCGCTGAAGCGGGTGCGGCGCGCGTTTCTGTTCGACGTGTCATGCGTGGGCACCGTCCCGTGGGCGATCCGGGCATTCCTAGAGGCCGACGGGTATGAGGGTGCCATTCGTAATGCGATTTCCCTCGGCGGGGACGCCGATACGCTGGCGTGTATCGCCGGTGCGGTGGCGGGTGCATATTACGGTGTGCCTGCTGACATCGCGACGGAAGCGATGGGGCGGCTCGACGACCGGCTGCGTAAGGTTGTGGCCCGGTTCACCGAACGGTTCGGCGGCGAAGTGTAGTTGCACCGGAATGCGGCGGCATTTTGCGAAATTAGAATTCAATGTCTCACCAGTCGCCGCAGCAGGTAAACTGGTGCGTTCAGCAAAGAAGAAGAGGTCTCTGATGGACCCAGTCGAGAAGTTCGGCGAGTTTATCGTCACAAAACTTCGTGATCGTGCCATCGAGTACGCAGATGGGCTACTTGCCGCACGATGGAAATCACCAAGTTCCAAAGACCTTCAATCCAGCCTTGCGAAATTGACCCAGGCGCAACGCGCTCTGGTTCGTCGAGTCGTTATCGATGCTGTTGATGGTGGAATCCACGACTTCCTGTTCGCGCTCGACGAAATTAAAGACGCGGGCCAAGACATCAGCATTATTGTCGATAATCAGAATGTCGCGGCTCTCAGTGATGGATTGCATGGAGAGCCTTATACGGATGAGGGTTGGTTTGCACGGTACAGCAAACACGGATCGCATCCCGATCCTACATAAACCAACTGGTTATCGCCTACTGCTGCTTGGGCAGAGGTGGATATGATCTTGGTTCATTCCGCACGCCGCGAGTTTGCCTGACGTCAGTGCCTCAATTGCCGCGAATGAGGCGCAGGACCTTGGCCGCCTGCTCAGCGTCTTTGGTCTGGCCGGTAACCACCACCTTGTCGCCGACCCGGTGCAGCTTGATTCGACTATCGGGAAACACGCGGCGGATTTCGGCTTCTCGCGCCTGATCGATCTTCTTCAGGCGATCCTTTGCCTCAGGATCGGGTACAACGCGGACCAGATAGCTGAGAATCTTTTCCTTGGTCTTATCCTTCGGATCAGGAAACCACAACGTCATGACCGTAGTGCCTGCAGCGCGGCCAATGACGATCAACTGTTTAGGAGTCAGCAGGTTGTGGCCCATGATGCCGTCGTTGGCGACCTGAATCTGCGTCGGTGTTTCCTTCAACAAGATGATTCGTGTTCGGCCTTCGACGAGATCAAGTGTAATCTTCGGGTCGATGACTCCCTCGATGAACTGATTGAGTTCCTGGATATCCTCCAAGGTGGGCTTTGGGGTAGAACCAAGCATTTGGCTTTTCTTTTCCTCCGCCGCGAGCGGCGACGCCATGAACATCAATCCCGAGAGGGACAGCGTCACCGCAGCGATTCGAATCCCGTACGTTTGGTAGATCATGGCGCACCGTTTGCAGGGTAATACGAAGCAGGTGCGAATGGGGTCGATCGAATCGCTCCCGCGTCCAAATGAATTCTATCGCAAGCGATTCATCGTTGAAGGCATTATTGTCAACGCCTTTCGCGTCGGCCCGGTACCCGATCACCCGGACTGGCAGGTCAATCTCCTGGACGATCGCTGAGCCATTGCAGAATTGGTGTGTTTCATTTTGGTCCGAGGTTCCATCCCTGCCATCTGACCGACACGCGCAGAGGTGATTTGTCGATTTGCAGGCAAATAGCCTTTAACCCTCAAGGTGCGAACATGAACCAGACATCACAAGACCGACCGGCAGTTGATTTCTCGTTGCTCGTCGTACGAATCGTCAGCGGTGCTGTTTTCATCGCGCACGGGTCCCAAAAGCTCTTCGGCGCATTTGGCGGCCCGGGCTTGGCCAGCACGGTGGAAAAGATGGGGCCGATCGGCTATCTCGTCACCGTCGGTGAGTTCTTCGGCGGCATCGGCTTGATCCTCGGTTTTCTGTGCCGCTTCTCGGCGGCGGCGAACATCGTCATCATGCTCGGTGCGATCGGGATGGTTCATGCCAAGAATGGCTTTTTCCTGAGCCAAGGTGGATTCGAATACAACCTAGCACTCATCGGATTGCTGGTACCCATCCTGATCGCCGGCCCCGGGAAGTACGCGATCGGGAGATGCTTACCTCTTTCCAAGTCTGTCCGGACGGGTCGGCCGATCGTGGTTTTGGAATAAGTTAGCTACGGTAAGATAGTCAGCCGGTTGGTCACCGGCCCCAAGTCATCGCGGAATACGCCGATAACGACGAGGCGATGGTCCGCGCGGATCGCTGGAAGCTCATCTATTCGGCCGGAGGCCGGCATCGGCGCGATGGCTACGCACTGGGCCGGACGGTTCCGGATCGCTCCATTCGCCTGTACGACCTGGCAAACGACCCCGACGAAATGACAGATGTGGCGTCCCGCGCCGAGAACGCAGCTCGTGTCCGCGAGATGATCGCCGTGCTGACGGATCACCTGGCCCGCACCACACGAGGCCCCTGGCCAGCCGTGGAATCCGAGGACGTTGACCATTTCCTAGGCCGCGAGCTACTGCCGGCGGAGTATAGAGGGGGAAACTGCTAATATCCAGGAAGGCCGGAGACCGAAATCGACCCGCGATTGCCACATGTACGGCAGAGACGCCAAATAGAACATAGGAATCGGCGGGTCACCACGAGCCTTGCGCATTTCGGTTTCATCTACCGAAGTCCGCTCTTGAAAATATTTCGGCGGGTCGGACCGAGGCGAGTTTGGAGGCACGTTTCTGTCGCCTACTGCTTTGAGGTCGTGCTGAGCGCGAATTTCTTCTCGATCCGCAGCAGCCGGACGTTCACGATGTCCGAAACGTAGATGTAATCGTCCGTCGCGTCCACGCTGTTCGGCCACGCCATGGGGAGGTCCTTGGTCGGCACGAGTTCCCCGGGCAACCCGCCCATCGAGTCGCGGTTGCCATAGGTGCCGAAGGCCAGGATCGGGTTGCCTTCGTTGTCGATCACAGACACCTTTGGCAGGAGAGCGGTGGGGTAATAGAGCCGACCATAGCCGTCGACACCAAAGCGCGGGGTCCGGGATTGCGGCCCAAGTGGGCCGTAATGAATGTCGTAAACCTTGGCCGGCGCCGCGGGCTCCTTGGGAAACAGGTTGCCGCCATCGACAGAGCCGGTGGGGGCGTATTTGTAAATTCGCCCCGTGGTCGCCTTAAAGTCAGGATCCTTGTCGAAACCCTGCGGTACGTTGCTGGCCTTGCCATCCTGCAGGCCGACGTACAGGTTGCCGCGAAGGTCGAAGCGGATACCTCCCGAGCGAGGCTGTTTTCCGCCGAAGTTATTGAACCGGAGCGGTTGCCAGGGCGTTCGGGCCGAATCGGGTTTGAAGTAATGCAAAGGGCCGCTGTAGTCGTCCGCACGATTGTCCTTGTCCGGCAGCACACCCAAAGTCGCCAGCCCTCCGCCGGGAGCGACGGCCATGCCTCGCTCTCCGAGGCCGGTGAATATCCATGAGCAGGCGATCGGTGGAGTGACGGCATGAGCGAATCCGCCAGTCGGAACGGGTCGCCCCGAAATAGTGACTTCGCGATCTTTTTGGAGGACACCCGCCGGCGCCGGCCTGAAGAACTCTCCATTCATCGCCCATCTGTAGACCGGCGTTCCCCAGTGATAGTGCGTGTAAAGATGCCGGCTTCGTGCATCGATGGCGATACTTGATGCCCGGAGCGGAGTGCTGGCGTCTTGCATGCAAAGCACGAACTTCGGCTCTTTCCAGTCTGTAATCCGGAAACAGAAGCCCTGCGAGTCGGCGATGTAGACGTCGCCGGTCTTTTGGTCAACTTCCATGTGCTGCAAATCCAGGGCGAGTTGCGGACCGGCTTCGTAGAAGTCTTTAACCAATTCTAGCTTCGCACCCGTATCCCGATAGACCCGCACGGGCAGCGTCGTGTAGGCAACCCAGACAAAGAGTTCGCCTTTGTCCTCGGCCACCGCCAGAAGCGAGTTTTCCCTGAACTTGCCGATCCCGCTTCGAAGGGGCACCGTGACTGATGGTGCGTCGTCCTTCGTCCAGTCGTTGAACTTGAGTAGTTTCAACTCCCCATTGCCACCGTAGTCGCCGAAGCGTGTGGTCACGTAGAGCGTCTTGGATTTCGGATTCACCGCGATGGCATCCGGATATACCACTGGAATTGCATGGATC
>JAIOQJ010000614.1 GCA_021413475.1 Planctomycetota bacterium
AGCGCCAAGGCGATCAGGCCGCAGCCGACGCCAATCGTCATCTCGTTCAAAGTCAAAAATGCCATCAACCAAAAGCCAGTGAGATAATTGCCGATCAGGCATCCCAGGGTGCTAATCGCAAAGACGAGCCCAGCGATACGGCCCGCACTGCCAACATCGGGAAGTAAGAGCTTGATTGTCACCGGCGTCAGCAAGCTCAAAAAGAAAGCGGGCGGTATGCAAAAGAAGAATGCCAGTGCGGGAATCCGAGGCCCGAGTGCCAGCGAGCGATAAAAACCGGAACTCAGCGTGTACTCGTAGCAGGCGATCATTCCCAAAGAAGAGAGGCCGCCGAGAATCAGCAGCACGCAAACGGTCCGAGGCGAGGGGAAGCGGTCGGCAACGCGGCCGCCGATCCAGTTGCCCAGTGCAATGCCGGTGAGGAAGACGCCGATCACGCTGGTCCAGGTTTCCACGGACGAACCGATGAACGGCGCGAGATAGCGGCCGGCGGCCAACTGCAACACCAAAAGGCTGGCATTGGCGAGAAACACGACCGTGGCCGTCCCGATCAAGAGTCGCATCGGGATTCGAGGTTTGGTGGATTCGGACATGCGTGGGGGCCTTTTCATAGGACGGCCTTCCTTCGTCCTACGAAGAATAAATTGGCTAACGCTAAAGGAAGCCGTGACACGTTCCCCGATGTTGTATGAACCGCTACCTCGTAAAATGAACTTCGTGCAGGAACGAGCGGCAAAGAACCTAACCCCCCCGGCCCCCTTCCCTAAGAGGGAAGGGGGAGCAAGCACGGTTTTTTCCCCTTCCTTCTTAGGGAAGGGGGCCGAGGGGTTAGGTGCATTTGAGGAACGAAATGTCAGTATCGCGATTCGTCGTCGGCGTCGATTTGGGAACCACGAATTCCGCGCTGGCTTACGTCGATACTGGGCGTGGCGGCGACCTGAGTTGCCAGACGCTGGCCATTCCGCAAGTCGTCCAGCCGGGTATTGTCGAAACTCGGCCGTTGCTCCCCTCCTTCCTTTATTTGCCGGGAGAGAACGAACAACCGGCCGGGAGCCTGCGCTTGCCGTGGGATGCCGGCCGCGATTTCTGTGTCGGCGAATTCGCCCGCAACTTCGGCTCGCAGGTGCCGACCCGGCTGGTGTCCTCCGCGAAATCGTGGCTTTGCCATCCGGGGGTCGATCGCAAAGGACCGATCCTCCCCTGGAAGGCACCAGATACCACCCGGCACGTTTCGCCGCTGGAAGCCAGTACGCGCTATCTCAAGCACCTCGCGGAAGCATGGAATCAAACCATCGCTCGCGACGTGGCCGACCATCGGCTTGAACAGCAGGAGATTATCTTGACGGTCCCCGCGTCGTTCGATGCGGTGGCGCGCGAACTGACCGTCGAGGCGGCCCGCGCCGCTGGTTTCGAACATTTGACCCTGCTCGAAGAGCCGCAAGCCGCCTTCTATGCCTGGCTAGATGCCTGCGGCGACAAATGGCGCGATCAAGTGAAAGTCGGCGACCTGATCCTAGTCGCCGACGTCGGCGGTGGCACCACCGACTTCACGCTGATCGAAGTGGGCGAAGAACATGGCAATCTCTCTCTCACTCGCTTGGCGGTCGGCGATCACCTGCTGCTCGGCGGCGATAATATGGATCTCGCCTTGGCACACGCGGCCGCTCAGGGCTTCACCTCACGCGGAATCAAGCTCGATGCCGGGCAAATGTTGATGCTCGGCCACAGTGCCCGGCAGGCCAAGGAGACGATTCTCGGCGATGCGTCGCAGATGACGGCCCCCGTCACCGTCCTCGGCCGCGGCCGCTCCGTGATCGGCGGCACCCTCAAGGGGGAATTGACGCGGGCCGAGATCGAGAAATCGCTCCTCGAAGGCTTCCTCCCCGAGTGTGCCCGCGATGCGGTTCCCTCACGGCAGCGAGCGGCGGGTTTGCAAGAACTCGGTCTCCCGTATGTCGCCGACCCGGCGATCACTCGGCATCTGGCATATTTCCTCACCCGCCAGGCCGAGCAACTGGCCAATCGAGAGAACAAGCCGAAACGGAAAAAGGCCCAAGCGGCCGGCTTGCCCACGGCGATCCTGTTTAACGGCGGCGTCTTCAAGGCCGATACCTTGCGCGAACGTTTCACGGGGGTGCTCAACAAGTGGGCTAAGGAATCAAAGGGCGAAGCGGTTCGCACGCTGACGGGGAACGACCTCGACCAGGCCGTCGCCAGAGGGGCCGCCGCCTATGGGATGGTCCGGCGCGGCAAAGGCGTCCGCATTCGCGGCGGCACGGCCCGGTCCTACTACATCGGCGTCGAGACCGCGATGCCCGCCGGTCCCGGAATGCGACCGCCGATCAAGGCACTTTGCGTCGCACCTTTTGGGATGGAAGAAGGGACCGAGGCCGACATTCCAAGCCAGGAATTCGGCCTCGTGGTCGGCGAGCAAGTCGAATTCCGTTTCCTCGGTTCGAGCCTTCGCCGTCAAGACGCTCCCGGAACGCTGATTGAAGAGTGGGAGCAGGAAATTGAAGAAATGTCGCCGGTGGCCACTGAACTCGAAGGCCAAGGCAATCGCGTGGTGCCGGTTCACCTGCACACGAAGGTAACGGAAGTCGGCCAGCTAGAACTCTGGTGCTTCAGCCGCGACGGCAAAGAACGCTGGAAGCTCGAGTTCAACGTCCGCGAGAAGGGGGATGAGGAGTAGCGATCAATTCCTATTTTTGCCCCGTGAGTACCCCGCAATGGATTAGCGTCGGTAAAATCGGTCGGGCGTGAAGTCCCACTTCACCCAGCCACGCACAATACTCGGCCGCACTATACGCCCGGCCTTCGGTGAGCGCAAACAGCGCGGCGGAGTAGAGGGCGATCGGCAATGGCCCATCGAGGGCGTCGTTCAGAAACACGTCGTGAATGAGCAATTGCCCGCCGCTAGGGAGATCTGCGGCACACCGTGCGATAAGCTCCCGACATTGTGGCACGTCCCAATCGTGCAGGACATTCGAGAGCAGCACCGCGTCGGCCTCGGGAACAGGGTCGGCGAACATGTCGCCCGGTCGGCATTCAAGCCGATCCGTGACGCCGTGCGCTTCCGCCATCTCCTTCGCGACTTTCAAAACCTCGGGCCGATCCCAAACAATCGCTCGCAATTTCGGATGGCGTTGCAAGCAGGCGATGGCATAAATTCCCGTACCGCCACCGACGTCGAGGAGCGTCTTGGTATTTTCCAAAGGCGCGACACGCGCCACATGAGGGGCGACGTTCTTGGCTCGGCCGGCAAGCGCAAGAGTCAGCCAGCGGGCGTCGGCCTCGCGCTCCATCGCCGACTCGTGGCCCTCACGGTAGATGAACGCGGTCCCCTTTTCGTCCGCCGCACCCGCCGGCTTGTTGGTCTTCAAACGGACGATCATCTCCTTCACTCCCGGTGCCTCCGCCGCCAGACCGACGTAATTGCTCACGTCAAAAGAGGTCCCCGGCACCAGATGTTCCCGGCTCAAAGGCGTCAAGTCGAGTCGTCCGGCAGAATCGCGAACGAGTAACCCCATCGCCTTCATCGCCGTGAACAAGACGACCGCGGGGCGTTCGGCGAGGCCGAGTTCCCGGCGAAATTCGGCTTCCGAACGCGGCCCTGAGGCGAGGCGTTCGAAAAGCCGAAACTCCTTGACGGCCGCAGTCAACAATTCCGTGCCGTGATTGCCGCGGAAGTGCTCAAAGATCGGCGTCGGGTCAATTTCGGGCGGGATGATGGCGGAAAGCGGCAAGGTGGATTCTCCAAGGGGCATCAAGCTTCGGCACGTTCCCCAACAGGCCGGCCAAATTTAGCATACAGAGGCGGCAGCAGAAAGAGATTGAGCAAAGTCGAAGTCACCAGGCCGCCAAGAATCACCACCGCGAGCGGGTACTCGATTTCGTGTCCCGGCTTGTTGCCTGCGATGACCAACGGCACGAGCGCCAGCCCGGTGGCCAAGGCGGTCATGAGGATCGGCACCAGACGCTCGGCTGCGCCGCGTAGGACCAGTTCAATGCCGAACGGTTGTCCCTCGTCGGTTTCGAGATGGCGGAAGTGGCTGACCAGCATGATGCCATTGCGGGCGGCGATGCCGAGGACCGTGACGAAGCCGACGATCGAGCCGAGCGACAGCACCCCGCCCGTGAGCATGACGCCGACCACGCCGCCGATCAGGGCGAAAGGAATCGTCAGCGCGACCAGCAGCGTCGGCCGCCAGGCGCGGAAATCGACGAAGAGCAGTAGTACGATGCCGAGCAAGGAAAGGGTCGAGAGCAAATACAACCGTTGCGACGACTCCCGGCGGACCTTGTCCTCGCCGAGGAATTCCGGGTGATACTCACGCTCGAACGGAATTTTCTTCACCTTCTCCTCGATCTCCGCCGCGACCGAGCCGAGATCGCGGTCCTTGACATTGCAGGTGATGTCAAGCCGCCGGGAGGCGTTCTCCCGTTTGATCTCGTTCGGCGCGGGGGTGATCGAAATGGCGGCGACGTCTCCGAGTCGCACCTGATCGCCAGCGGGCGTGTCGATCGGCAGGTCGAGCAACGCGGCTGGGTCTTTGCGAAGTTTGTCGATCCCCCAGACGACGATGTCGAACTTCTTCTGCTGGTCGTAGATCTCGCCGACCTTTATTCCTTTGAGCAACGCGGTCGATGCCCGGCGCACGTGCCCGGCCGTCAGCCCAAATTTCTCGGCCGCCTCGGGCTTCAGGCGCACTTCAATCTGTGGCACCAATACTTGCGGTTCGACTTTCAGATTGGCGACGCCGGGGACCGACTTCATCGCCACTTCGACTTCCTTTGCTTTCTCCCGCAAGGAAGCGATATCGGGCCCGTAAAGGCGCACGACAATCGTCGCGCTGGTCCCGGTCAGCACTTCCTTGATTCGCTCGCGCAGGTAGGTGAGCAGATCCCGATATACCCCCGGGTACGAGTAGACGACTTCCTCGACCTTCTTGATGGTGCCGGCGTAATCGACGTCGTCGCGGATGCTGATCCAGAACTCCGTGAAGTTTGGACCCACCACTTCGTCGGCCACCTCGGCTCGGCCGATGTGCGAGCCAAAGTTGCGCACGCCGGGAATCTCGCGCAGACGACGGCTCGCTTCCGCGGTCGCCCGGCGGTTCGCCTCGATCGACGTCCCCGGTTTTTCCACGAAGTGCATTAGGAAATCGGTCTCCTGAAAGTTCGGCAGAAACTCCTGCCCCAACCGCATGGCCGCTCCGATGGTGAGCACGAACGCGGTGACCAGGATACCCAGCGAGAGATAGGGCCGCTGAGCGAACACTGGCAGAATTTTGAGATAGCCTCGTTTGAGAATCGCGGTCAGCGGAGCTTCGACCCGTTCCCCACGTTGGCTCGTCAGCAACATGTAAGAGAGCGCGGGCGTCACCGTCAGGGCAACCACCAGCGACGCGAGAATGGCGATCACGTACGCGGTTGCCAGCGGGCGGAAGAACGAACCCGCCAGGCCATCCAGGAAGAAGATCGGCACGAAGACCAGCACGACGATCAAGCTGGCGTAGACCACCGCGCTGCGAACTTCCAGGGAAGCATCGAGTACGATTCGGAACAGGGACCGATCCCCGCTCGGATTCCGTAATCGCCTGGCGATGTTCTCGACGTCGATGATGGCGTCGTCCACGACTTCGCCCAGTGCGATCACCAGACCGGCCAGCACCATCGTATTGATCGTCGCCCCCGACCAGGTGAGGATCAAGAGCGCGGCCGTGAGTGAAAGCGGAATCGCCAGCAAGCTGATGAGGGCCGTCCGCCAGTCGAATAGAAAGACGATCAGGATGACGACGACGAGGCCGCAGCCGATGAGCAAAGCCCGCGTCAAGTTGTCGAGGGCTCGTTCAATGAAGGTGGCCGGGCGGAAGATGGTCGGATCGATCACAACGTCTTGCATTCCAGGCCGCAGATCATCGAGTGCCTTCTCGATGGCGCGGGTCACTTCCAGTGTGTTCGCTTGCGGCTGTTTCTCGACGATCAAGAGCAGGCCGGGCACATTATCGATAATCGCATCGCCGATGGGCGGAGGTGAGTCGATCCGAATCGTAGCGACGTCGCGCAAGCGAATCGGGGCCCGGCCCTGAAAATCAACGACGGTGCGGCCGAGGTCCTCCTCTGTCAAAATCGGTGAAACTTGCCGGACGGGCAGACTCTGGTTGGGCGTGACGATGATTCCGCCGGCTTCGAGCACGGCCGCTTCCCCCGCCGCCTTTGCGACCATGTCAAACGTCACACGATTCACGCGAAGGCGATCGGGATCGACGATCACCTGGTACTGTGTGTCGCGCTGGCCCCAGATGGCGACGTTCGCCACGCCGGGAAGGGACATGAGTTTCGGCCGGATGGTCCAGAGCGCGAGCTTCGTCATCTCGCGTTGCGAGAGCGTTTTCGAACCGACGCCGATCTTCAAGACACGGCTCAAGGTCGAGAGCGGTTGTAAAATCACCGGCGGCTTGGCGATGGTCGGCAAAAGCCGGGCCTCCGCCGCTACGCGTTCTTGCACGATCTGGCGCACCTTGAGCGGATCGGTCCCTTCTTCGAGAACCAAGACGACTTGCGACAGGCCAAGCACCGACTTCGAGCGAATGGTTTTGACGAACGGCGTGCCGTTCAGAGCGTTCTCGAGCGGCACGGTGATGAGGGCTTCCACTTCTTCCGTCGAAAGGCCGGGAGCCTCGGTTTGTAATTCAACGATGGGCGGCGCGAACTCGGGAAAGACGTCGAGCGGAGCCTTCTTCACGGAACGATAGCCAACCCCCAGCAGTACCACGCAAAACGCGAGCACCAGAGGCCGTAG
>JAIOQJ010000615.1 GCA_021413475.1 Planctomycetota bacterium
CGCCAGGGTCAAGAGACCAGAAAGCGAGGTGGCCATGACAACCTACTGGCGACCTTCCAGCCCTCGAAGCCGAGGGGCCGGAGATCCTACGGCCCTTTCCCCCGCCTTCGAGCGCGACAGCCATCGCTTGTTTAAGGTCTAACGACACGTCGGCAGCTATTAAAAACTGCGTATATGTCGGGTCCACTAGCCAGCGGGAGTCTTCAAAAAGTTTCTGGACTTTCTTTTCGTCCCGAGCCGATTTGAAATTGACATTTTCAACAATCTTCTTAAGCGCGGAGATTCCAGTCAATCTAGCCTTGACCGATCCTGTGAATTGTTCGAACTCATCTTTCGCCAACCGCACCATTTCGTGAACTACGTCGTCGAGTGCAGGATGACGTTGCTTCGAGAGTTCGGAAATGGCGGTAAGAATCTCACCGTGGCCGATACCTTTCATAAGTTGCGGCAGTGTATTTATGTAAATAGGGTCTTTGACGCTCCGCTTACAAGATTTTTCAAGTGTCGTGGCGAAACGCAGAGCGAGCTTGCGGTCCTTTGATGAAAAGTCGTACTTTTCCAATTCATCCTGGGTGAATCGATCGTTTTCAACTACCTTCGGGGCTGCGTCATCACGTTTCTTTTGATACTGCTTGCATGCTTCCTTAATCTCGCCGCTCAGGAATTCATACAGCTTTGAAAGAAGAGGCGATTCCCATCTCAATGACCCCCGGTCAGTGGAGATATAGTCAGTTGGCTCGTCATCAATGAAATCGGCATGCACGACTCCATCCATGTAGTCAGTCATGCGGAAGCCATGCATGTTGGTGTCGGCACTGAGGAGTGACGGGGCGGAAGCCAGCCTCTTGTGGGCATAAACCCGGATGCCTCACTCTTCGGCATTAAGTGCGTTATCGGGCATCGTGAAACGGATGCGGTAACTGAAGGAAATCTCGCCTCCGCCCTCGCGTGGCAGCTTAATCTCTACGTAGTCTTCGATGGGACGGTCCGGTTCTGGCCAAGCATAAGCATGCTCACGCTCGAACGGCTTGACTGGCTTTTTGTTGGCTCGAATCACGAATTCTGCCGGATCGACAGCCGAGAAATACTCGGAAATCGAATTTTCTATCGTCGTTTCCCGACTCTTTAGCGGGTCGTATAGGAGATGAGACAGGACGATGCGGGTGCCAGATGGGTCTATTCCTCCGCCATCATCGAGACGTTGTTCTTGGATTTCAATCTCGTGAACGCTCATCTTTTCCATGATGGCGTCGTAATTCAAGGTGATCCGCGTAGCATGCGATTCACCTTGTTTTCGAGAAACAACTTCGATGATCTTCGCGACACCAAATCCCGCGAGCTTTCCCAGCCCCTTTCGGCCCATCAGTGGTCGCCCGTTTGGACTGCGCCCGAGTGCGTCGGGTTCTTCCTTGCGGCGGCGGCGTCCGGCGAACAGGAACTTATTGTTCAAGTCATCGCGTGACATTCCGTGTCCGCGATCCTCGATTTCGATCGTGATTTCAGGCGGTAAAACCCGCGTTTCGAGCGGTTCGATTTTCTCGCCTGGCTGTATTTTGGCGGTGTCCAACTCATATTGCCTTCGGACCACTTCTCTCGCACGCTTGATCTTGGTTGAATCAAAACTCAGATCAACGAACGGCGAATCCGCATCGTAAGCGTTCGCCACAAACTCCACCAAAACTCGTGCCAGTGTCGTATATAGGTTCAGGCCGAGATCTTCCACGAGGTGTGGAGCGACCTTGAAAGTTAACGGAGGAGGTGACGTTTCCGCTGCAGACTTCGCCATCGGGAGGCTTCCTCATTGGGAGACTTGACCGGAAGTGGCCGGTCCGATGAGCCCGACAAAATCAAGAAGTCATTCCATTGCGCCGACGCCTCCCAGTCAAGTCGCGTGGATCAGTTTCTGTCGAATTTGCAGCATATGCGGGACGGGGAATAACAGCGGGACGCTCGTCATTGGTCGATCAGCTTGATGATCGGATCATGAAATCCAGCAAAAATGGAGGGCGATCCAACACCGATTAGCCGATGTGCCGTAAAATTTGATTCTGCTTGCGTTCATTTGAGGTGTCGGGTCTAATCTCTCTGCGGTATTCGATTTACTCTGCCGTGCGAACAATTTCGCGGAGTGCCCCCCGATGAATCGCCATGTCCCCTTCGCAGTTGCACTGGCCGCGACGTTCACCTGCGCTGTGTTTGCCTTCCAACAGCAGGACGCGGCCCCGTCCAAACCCTTCAGTGGCAAAGTCGTAGGCATCTCCGATGGTGATACGATCACCGTGCTCGTCGATAAAACGACTCACAAAATCCGCCTGAACGGAATCGACGCGCCCGAGAGCGGGCAGGTGTTCGGCACGAAGTCCAAGCAAGCCCTCGGTGACAAGGTGTTCGGCAAGGAAGTGAAGATAGAATGGAATGAACGGGACAGGTATGGCCGGATCATCGGCGAAGTCTTCATCGATTAGCGGCGCATAAACCTTGAGATGGTCGAAGACGGGATGGCGTGGCACTTCAAGAAATACTCGAACGACAAAGATTTAGATAAGGCGAAGAAGGCGGGGAAGAGGCTGTGGGCAGATGCGAAGCCCACCGCGCCGTGGGATTACCGGAAAGGCAACGTACCCGACGCCGACGCGAACATCGTGTTCGTCACGGACAAGGGCAAGAAGTATCATCGGACAGGATGCAAGTCCCTCGCCAAGAGTAGTAATCCTATTTCGCTGGCGGATGCACTGAAAGGAATCGCCATAAACTCGGTTTCGAAGGTAACATCATAGGGGAGTCGGACATGCCAGCAATCTATGAAGACGACAATTGTGCCCTCCTCGTAGCACCTTGGGGCGCAAGTCCATTTCCGAGCCTATTTGGCATAAAGAAGCGGTACACCGGCACTGGACGAACTGAGGTCCACATTCGTTCTCCCGAATCGGGCTATCTCGAATACTCGTTGAACGTGGCCACAGACCTTCACGAAACTCACCGAAATTTTACGTTCCTGTTAGCGGATTGGACTGGCAGCGGTGTTCCGGATCTCTGGGCCATCAAGAAGTGGGCGACCGGAACTAACTCCACGGAAGTACATATATATTCGGGCGATTCTAACTTTTCACAGGCCGTGTTCCACGGCGGTACCGCTCTGCATGAAACGGGTGACAACTTCGAGTTTGACGTTTTATCCGCAGGGCTTAACGCTCCGCCGGACTTGGTGGCGATCAAGCGGGAAGCCACCGGAACACAATCGACGGAGATGCACGTCTTGTCCGGCGCAAGTGGATTTCAGCAATTTAAGCAGCAGACAGGCACCGCCCTGCATGAGACGGGATCCGCTCGCGACTGGCGATTTTTGGTTACCGACTGGGATCGGAACGGTGTCGCGGACCTTGCCGCGTTTTCCCCGGCAAACGGTGGAGAAATACACGTCCTCAGAGGCCCGCAGTACCAAAACTTCATTCAACAAACCGTCGTCACTTCGGCGCAGGAGCGTCAGATCATTGCTCCCGAAGCTGACGATGCGAGGTGGGATGCGATAGTCAGTTGTGGGAATGCCGCCGCCAACTTCTTGGGAGTTCTCGGTGCAAATGCGGCACTCTATTTGTACCCTCCGGTAGGAGCGGGCGCAACAATTGTCCAAATTCTCGCCTTCATGGGCACGCGTGCAGCTTTTCTCGCAGATATGATCGGGTGCGCCCGAGACATCACGAAGTACAAGAGAGAGGCCGCTCCACCGTCTGGTCGCGGCGGCGAGGGTACAGATACCGATCCTCACCCAGAAAGTCATCCACATCCTGCGGAACCAACTCAACCGCCCGGTCCAGTGGAGCCGCCTGACCCGATGGGACCACCTGAACCAGTCGGCCCGCCCGAGCCACCTGAAGACCAAGGTGACCCTGTTGACCCTCCTGACGACCCTGCTGATCCAGGTGATGCTCCTCTCGTTGGATAGTTAGTCGATATTAACTTGCTGCCAATCCGGTGAAATTAGAGAGCATCGATTCCCGTCGGTGCGGCGTCACAATTGCCGACGGGAATTAAGCAAAAATCATCTAGATGTTTGACGTCGAAAATACGGCCTTTAATTCGCGGTGCCCAAAACGCTATCGAATATACGCAAAGGAAGATTGCGGAACCGAAGTCGCAATGGAAAAACGCCGCTTCGGTCTTGTCACGCGGACTGCCCATTCAATCGGCTCAATCTTTGGCCGATCAGGTCACGCGACCTCGTTCGGAAGAACAACCTGGCAAGAGCGGGTCCCGATTATCGAGAGAACACTCATTCATCATTTTATGTGCCAGTATTGCGAGCACTCTTGGGAACGCATCGAGGTGGTAGAAGAAGAGGATTTTGAATGAAGATGCCCGCAACGCCGACCATTAGTTTCTCTTGCTCATCGTGCGGCGTGAAGATCACTACGCCGGAAACCATGTCCGGCGAGCAGCTCGGATGTCCAAAGTGCAAAGCGAATCTCTCGGTTCCATACGCTTTATCGGCAATGCCGCCCTCGACGGGTCCATTGACTCCAGTGCGACCCCTCCCATCGTCAATGCCGAAGGCGACGCAACGCGCTCAGATTCAACCGTTGCCGCCTTCTTTGGTCGCCGTCAAACCGCGTAAAGTGGTGCAGATCCTTTCGGTAACTGTCGGCATAATGGCAATCGTCATTGTTGTGTTGGTCGTCCTCCTGCTTCGCAAGGAGGGCAACGGTGGTCGGCAGAGTGGTGGTTCGTCTCAATCTGCCGCAGGAATATCAAAGACTTGTACGTTGCCCGAACTCGCGGAATACCTCATCAAGCACAAAATCGCCGCCGAGGTGGGCAGTTATATGCACGCGTCTCCGCCGCACCCCTTTTCTAGCGATAAAGGTAAAATGCCGTTGGTGTTCATCGACGGAGAGTACGACTCCGCGTCCATTCTGATTATTGAGTGCGACGACGAGTTGTCGGCAAAGCACGGAGCTAGCGCTAACGCGCGGCTTTGGAGTCTCCGGCAATATTACTGGATCAATTGGGGGCGTTTTGCATTTCAGGTTCAAAACGAAGCCACCGCCAAGCAGATCACGGAACTTCTGCGCTAGAATAGATTTCCGCGAAGCGAAGGTGGCGAATTTTTCGATTCAATTTATCGGCGAGCCTGACAAGTTCCGCGTCTCGCCAGTTCCGTCTGGATCGCCAAAATGAGGTATAATACCGTCGTTGGGGCTAGGGAATAGCTACCCGAAGAGCGGCACCTGACCGCCCGCCCCACATTTCTATTCAGGACCGGCAACAGGAACCGGAACGATGGAATCGCGCACTCACGCCAGTGACACGGTCTCGGCGAGTCATGACCCAGCCTCGCTAGAAACACTCATCCATGATTTGATCGGATTTTCGACCCGTCTTACGACATTTCGTATCGCTTTTGGGCAACTTGATCACACGCTTAACAACCGAGAGTCCCGGACTCACCGAATTGGTTCAGCTAGTGGCCAAAACGAAAAACTCGCTCGCCAGCTTTCGTCCTACCGCGACCGGCTCGATGTGTTCCGTAACGATGGCCAAGCGCTGCGAGCAGCGCAGCAGGTGAGCACGATCATCGACGCGCTGGAAAGCGCGTGCCCAACCAACAAGTTTCTTTGGGGACCTGACTTTGAACCCGGTTCGATGAGCAATTGGCAACGCCAGAACGCGCAGTATTTGGACGTGATCGTGGCATGTCGGCGGACCCTGACGGAGTTCTTGGCCGGAATTTGGAGTCCCGCTACGCAAGCGGCGTCCGCAGGGAAAAATGGTATTTCGTCGGTCGGCATCGGGTCAGCAAAGGAAACCCCAACACCGCCTCCCGAATGGATCATCGATCTGTTTAGTCAGAAGCAATATGAACTATTGAAAGCGCTTTGGGGAAAAGGATTCGTTAGCGAGGACGATCTTATTATCAATCTCGATTACGGAAAATCTCTAAATCCAAAAGATTCACTTCGCCGTAGAGTCTCGGAGGCCACCAAGAACCTCTGCGCGCGTAAGCCTGAAATTGGCGAAATGTGGACGATTCAGCAGCGAACCCGCGATAAGATCAAATCGTATGCCTTGCTTCGGCAGAAATAGGGACGGTCTCCGCCCTTAAACTGCCGGTTCTGCCGGGACAAGATACCTCCATGCCCAAATGGAGGTATCATGAATCCCGATCAATGCTCGAACCCGCTATCGCGCCGTGAAATCGCCGAACAACTCGGACGACTCTACCGACACGCGCGTATATTACGCCGCCTGCTGCGACTGCTGGAAGATGCAGAACGCCAAGAACTTCCGCTGCTCACCGCCGATCGACTCGATTTGCGGAAAGGGGGCGCGCCATGTCAGCACTGAAGCTGCACCCCACCGACTCTACTTCAGTTGATCTCGCTCCTGAAGCCAGAATGCTCGCGCCTGCCGCACTGCTCCTCGACATCAGTGCATTAGCCGCGCTGTTATCACGATCAGTTCCATCACTGCGTCGCGACGACGCCGCTGGACGACTGCCTTCAGCCCTTCGATTAGGTGGGTCAAAGCGTTGGCGTGCTGACGAAATCAAGCGATGGGTCGAAGCCGGATGCCCAAGTCGCGAGAAATGGGTGGCGATTAACCAGAACATCAACCGGAAATGAAAAATCCGCCGCGCTCCCCTGACAAGTTGCGCGACGGATTTGAGGAACCGACCAACGTGATAATACCATATTCCGAGCTCGTCCGCGAGACCGGCGGCATCTTGCATTTGCCTGATGCGCTCGAACAACATCGCGGTGCCATTCTGCTTCCCTACAATCGCACGTCAACCTATAAACAGGCGGGGACGAGCAACATCATACTTCAAGCCAAGACCGACGCCGTAGTTGACGAAACTTTCCGTCTTGCTCCGGAACATGCGCAACTAGTGGCAGTTCAAGGCGTCGAAGAAGGCAAGCTATCGGTGAGACGCAAATGGCTTATCGAGGCGGCTGAGCAGGCGAAACCGAACGGCTCGATCATCGTTGCCGCTGACTTGTCGCGATTCCTCCGCCCGGAATCTTATCACCGACGGACAAACCCTGACGCCTGGCCGACCGCCGAGGAATTCGCGTGGCTACATGAAATCACACTCGGTGTGCCGCTCGCGACGTTGGCTCATCCGACTCTGATTGAATCGCAGCGGCATGGTCTTGCCACCAAGCGGACGGGAAGGGCAGGCAGACCGAGCTCGATGACTGACGAACTTGCGAAGTGGATTTTTTGCAACTTGGGATGTCGCTGCAATGGTAGATGGAGCAACTCGATACGCAGCGTAGCGGAATATGTCGGTGTTTCGTTGGGTCTCGTGCAAAGGCTGCTCAACAAGAAGATTCCATGTGAAGCATGTTGTCAATCCGAACGCGGATTACGTTGGAAAGACGTGCATTCCCCAATTTGCCAATTTCGAATTGTGCGGAAAATCCTCGGCAGACCAATCTTTGGCTGAATCTTCGAAGCAGAACTCACAGAGAGTCTGCTGTATCGAAACGTACACAGGTTTTTCCTGGCAACCAGCAGATGTCACTTGGCAATCCGTGATTTCCCCACGCGATGAACTTAGCAGCGCATTAGACCCACAGGGGTTTCGGTTCGATTCCGAATGGGTTGCCCTCGACATCCGATCACTACTCGGTGTTTGAAAACCGATTCGCTTGACAGACGCCTTACGTGTATTTCCTCGGTCAATTTAATGAAAATGGAGTCAAAGATGCCGAAACCAGGTCACCGCGACGCACGTCCGACGAGCGCAGCCCTCACCGCAAGTGGGGGACCTCAGCTACCTCCCGCCGAATCGACGAACAACGGCGCAACGAACACCGCGCCGCCGTCTCCAGCCGAAATTGCGACGCATTCCAGACGGGATTGCCGGGACAGCCGGGTCGTTGCAGAATTTGAGGTGATCGTTGCGGAGATGCGGAAGTGCTTTTCCGACTACATGACCGAGCGGTCAATCTTCGTGCTTTCGGCGTGGGTTGCCGCCGCTTGGCTGAGCCACCTCTGGAAGGAGTTTCCGCATTTGGCGATCACATCGCCGCAGAAGCGGTGTGGAAAATCTCCGGTACTCCAATCACTCAACTGGATCGTCCCCAAGTCTCGAAACGTCCTCAGTATCGAGCCAGACGCCATTTATCGAGTGATTGAATTAGAGAAGCCAACGCTTTTGATTCACGAATTGAAGATCGTTGCACGAGGTGGCTCCGACGCTTCGCGAGCTATCCGCGAAATCCTCACTGCGGGCGTCGCGAAGGGGGACACGATGACGCGGCTCGTCGGCGAACATCGAGATGAACTCAGAAGATGTCCCGTCTACTGCCCCAAAATTATCGCGACGAAGGGTGAACCCGATGGGGACCTAGCGGACATCTGCTTGCCGATTCCCATGTCACGGAAGCCGAAGTCGGTGGTCGGACGCCTTCGCGCGGGCGGATCAACCGCTGACCTCTACGACAGATTCGAGAAATGGACGAAGGAGAACGGAAAAGCGATCGCCAAGATTTACGATCACCTCGAACCGTTCGCAATGGAAGACGAGTGCATGGCCAATCTACTCCGCCCGCTGCAAGCAGTGCTGACCGCAGCCGGTGGGGGTCGCATGTTGGAAATTCTCCGTGAGTACGCCGATAGTCTCGACAATCGCGAAGAGGGAGAACTCGGTGTGCGGCTGCTCGCCGCTTGCCGTGAAATTTTCGACGCGAAAGGGGACCGCTTTTTACCTACCAAGGTTCTGATCACCGAGTTGCGTGCGCGAACTGACGAACCGTGGCAACACCACTCGCACGGCAGGGGGATCACGCCTGAATCGCTCGGATTGCTGCTCCGCCCATTCGGTGTCCTTCCCGAACGGAATTCGAGCCAGACTCGCGGATACTTCGCCTACGATTTCCAGCAGGCGTGGGATCGATACCTACCTTCTTTCTTCAAGAAATAGTGCCGGGTCTCCGAGAGTAGCTTCGAGTCCTCCCCGCTGAATCGCGGTTTGAAATATGTCGAGCGGACCACCGACCTGTTTGACGAGCTTTGCAAGCGCGTAAGGAGGCCCGGCGGGGCGGAACCATCACCGCTGAAGCCGTCGCGGTTCTACTGAGGGCGTTTGGAATTAAAAAGCGGACGGAACAAGGATCAATCGGCTCGCGGATATTTTGCCCACCGACTCCTCGGACGTGGTCGATACTCACTCTTTTCCTCAAGAAATCTGGCTTGCCCGACTGACTCGTTTAATCGGGGTGACCCTCTGGCGAGGGAGGAACAACACCGATGAGGTGGTACTACCATCTTTCTTCAAGAAATCCTCTGGCTAACGCCGACGTTGGGTTTTCTGATACCCGCAATTCCGCGTTGATCGTGAGCGAATTTTCCGCAGTTAATCCTTCCATTATAATGGGAGTCGTATTGGTGAATAATCAAACATTGGCCAGAGTTAGGATCAGGGGGTTAGGATGGCTAAGCCAAAACGAACACCGGTAGAGCGAGAGATCCAGCGCGCCGAGATGGTAGGCATGTTGAGGCGCGGCTGGACGCGAAAGATGGTGGCTGAAAAATTCGGACTTCATCAGAGCCAGATCGACTACGATTGGCGAATCGTGCATGAAGAACTGAAGGGAAACCGTGATCGCGATTACGATCGCCTAATCTCGGTGAGGCTCGAACAGTATGCCGAGACGATGCGAGAGGCATGGGCCGAACACGAAAAGTCGAAAGTTGCGACGCTCGACAAAGACGGAAACGAGAAGCCGCGAGAGCCCTCGGATCGGTGGCTGCGGGTCGTAGTCAGTTGCCTCGACTCGATGTGCGACCTCCAAGGGCTGGCGGTCCCGAAGCGAAAGGATGTTACCGACTCAGATACGTCGAAAGATCCGGAAAGGTATTTGGAAGAAGTGCTACCGCACGTAAAGAGAGCGCTCGAAATCTTGCACGACAATCGTCGCTCGCCCGAGGTGATCGCTAACGCCCTCCCCGCGATGAGTCCGACCGTGCGGATTCCGGACGAGCAGGTGGTGGAAACCCGCGACGATCTGCCGATCGATGAGGAGTTCAGCCTCGAAGATTTCTTGATGAACACGAATGGAAGGGGTCGTCCGCTGGTTCCGACGACGTGACCGTCGCGATACACCTACTCGCTTGACGAGCCAAGCGGCAAACGACATTGCAACGAGCTCGGCGTAATGCCGCAAGACGGAGAAATGACCCGACATGACCACCGAAGAACGACAGGCACACGAACATGAGGCAGCTCGTCTGAAGTTGCTGCCACCGAACGAGCAGCTTGCCATCGTCGCGCTCCACCAGAGCGTTGCGGATGATGCTGAAGTCAGCAAGGCAAACCGCGATGAAGCTCGACGGCGGGTGAAGGCCCTGAAACGGCTGCTAAATCTGGATTTTGGGAAAAAGAAGAAATAGGGTCAACTTCCTTGACCGTCGATAAGGATAGTGTTACAGTTCCCTCGTTGGCTCATCGGATGCGACAAGGGGATGAACATGACGACGGAAATCATCGGTTACTTGCGAGTTTCGACGAAACGACAGGGCGCTTCCGGATTGGGACTGGAGGGGCAGCGCATGGCAGTTGAAACGTATGCCCGGACGATCGGGGCGAAGGTCGGAGCTTGGTACACCGAGGTGGAGAGCGGAAAGAAGTCGGACCGTCCTGAACTGGCCCGCGCCGTCGGACACGCCAAGCGCTCGAAGGTAACCTTGTGCGTCGCCAAGCTCGACCGCCTGGCCCGTGACATGGAGTTTACCGCCAAGCTGATGAACTCCACGGTGGAGTTCGTTGCCTGCGACAATCCGACCGCGAATCGCCTGACGCTGCACATTCTGGCGGCGGTGGCCGAGAATGACGCCCGCAACATCAGCGAGAGAACGAAGGCGGCACTCGCGGCTGCGAAGGCTCGCGGGACGAAGCTCGGCTCCGCTCGCGATGGTCATTGGGCGGGACGTGAAGACACCCGCCTTGCCGGGGCTCGTCGTGGGGCGGTGGCTGCTGCTGCGGCTCGCTCCCATCTGGCGGACGAAGCTTATGTCGATCTCCTTCCTTTCCTCAAGAAGATGCGGGCGGATGGGCTGTCGTTACGAGAAATGGCAGAGAAGTTGAACGAGGCCGGTCACAAGACTCGGCGGGGCAAACAGTGGAACGCGATGCAGGTCTCCCGCGTGCTTGCCCGTGGCGTGGCGGAATGAAAACTGATTTTCTTCGGGTGAGGCATAGTCTGCCTTATTTTTTGCTGATTTAGATGGTTGCGATCGTTGATGCGATGATCCGAAAATCATCCTCAATTACTCAGACCGCGTTCTTTGATTAGAAGGCTTCCCATGTCATCGCTATTCCGACCGAACATCGCCACCTACCAACTTCCCGACGGGCGGCATCGCACGTCTGACGGCAAACGGGTCACGAAATCGACTCCGGGTGCGGTAAAAGTCGTGCGCCGGTCTTCGGTGTGGTGGGGCAAGTACAAGGATACGGAGGGATCCTTTATCAAAGTCGCTCTCTGTGGAAACAAGACCGCCAGCAAAGAAATGCTCGATAAGTTGGCGACCGATGCAAAGATGGCACAGCTCGGGATGGGGAACCCATTCGCGAAAACGCATGACAAGCCGCTCCTGGAGCATCTCGAAGACTACCGCCGCTACCTCGAAGGTGAAGGCAATGCACAGGAATATGTCACCAAGACTTGCGCGAATATTCGCAAAATTCTCGATGGATGCGAATTCGTCTTTATCGCTGACCTAATGCCTGAAAAGATTGTCGAGCTTCTGCATCGCCTTCGACGGGACCCGCCGCGCCCAACCCTTCCACCGGGCAAAGAACTATTCACCCCTCGGGAAATGATCGAAGCTTTGGGTGGCCGACGCCCACCACAACTTGCTCGGATCCTAAAGCGGGAATCACTCGTAGCGACCGGCGAAGGGAAAGCCCGCCGATATCCAAGAACAACCGTCGAAGTGCTCCAAGAACGTGTACTTCGGGGAATTGGTATTTCAACCAGCAATGGATACCTGACAGCCGTTAAGGGATTCTCGCGATGGCTGATGGAGAACGAGCGAACTGACCGGGATAGACTAACAAGAATTTCCCGACTGAACTCCAAAACAGACCGCCGACATGAACGACGCGCTCTGCCAGAAGCCGGACTCAAAGCGATACTCGGAGCCGCAGGGCGTAGCGAAGTCCAGTTCGGCAATCTGGCCGGATGTGACCGTCGCATTCTCTATGCGGTCGCAATGACGACGGGCTTTCGCGCCTCCGAGTTGGCAAGCTTGTCACCTTCGTCGTTCACGCTGGAGAGCCAAACGCCGACAGTAACTGTGAAGGCCGGTTATAGCAAGAACAGACGAGAATCGGTGCAACCTCTACCTGCCGATGTGGCCGAGGTGTTACGAGCATATTTGGTCGGCAAACCGCGTGATCGAGCCGTTTGGCCGGGAGACTGGAACGAACGTGCTGCCGAGATGCTTCGCATCGACCTCGATTTGGCTGGAATAGCTTATCGAGACGATGACGACCGAGTTTTCGATTTTCATGGATTGAGACATTCGTTTGTCACGCTACTTGAGCAGAGTGGGGCAAGCCCGAAGATGGCACAAGAACTGGCTCGGCATTCCGACATCCGGATGACGATGAACACTTACACCCACATTCAGATTTTTGACAAGGCCGATGCCGTCGCTGGGCTGCCCCTGTTACTGACGCCAAGCCTAAAAAATGAGGCAATCGCGGGCACTGGAACCGACGGTGCGCCGGTACCGCGCCTCGACCAAACTCCTGACCGTTCAAGCTTTCGTTTGATATCGAATGATAGCGAGGAAAGGATTGGTGGAGTTCATCCTCTCACTCGTAAGTCCAGCAATACAAAGGGTTTTGATAGCGAATGCGATCGATTGATCGCGGATGATGGGAAACTACCCCGCATGGATTCGAACCATGACAAAGAGAATCAAAATCTCTTGTGCTACCGTTACACCACGGGGTAAATAGTCGGTTTTCTCAAGGCATATTATGGAGTTGGACCTGGAAGGCCAACTGCTCCAGTTGGATCGACAGATCCACATTAACCAATCGGACCGATTCAGGCAAGCGGAGCACGGTCGGGGCGAAGTTCAGGATCCCGCGGATGCCCGCCTCGTGCAGCCGCTCGGCCACAGGCTGGGCCGATTCAGCGGGGACCGTCAGGATTGCCAGTTCGGCACCAAGAGTCATGATTTTGTCGCCTAGATGCTCCAGCGCGTCAACTTTCAAGCCTTCCACTTCCTGGCCGATCTTGGCGGGGTCGGAATCGAACAGGGCGACGATCCGGAAGCCCTGAGCGCGAAATCCCTGGTAGCGAAGCAGAGCCCGGGCAAGATTGCCAACTCCGATCAGCACCGAACGCCACTCGCGATTGATGCCGAGGGCTTGGCGGATCGCTTCAATCAAATCCGTCACCTGGTACCCGACCCCCGGTTGGCCGAGGCTGCCGACGTAGCTGACATCCTTGCGAACCTGGGCGTCGCTGATGCCGAGCGATTCGGCAATCTGGCCGCTCGAAACGGTGGCGACCCCCTCGCGCAGCCAACCTTCGAGGCAACGCAGATAGAGGCTCAAGCGTGCCGCACCGGCTCGAGAAGGGCGTTCCTCGGGCCCCGATTGGGGCCGACCCGTATTCCGTGCCCGCGGCATCAGGAATTCCTCACTAAAACCGAAGACAGTTGAACCACAGAGACACAGAGAAAACAGGAAGATTGAGTAAGAAATTCCGAGTGAAACCGGCCTTTCTCACTTTCTCTCTAATCTCTTCCCCTTCTTCTCTGTGCCTCTGTGGTTCAATTCTTACGAAGACGCCTCAACAAGCTGCAAGGTTCATGGTACCGGCAAGCGTTCGAGGATGCGTTGGATCAGATCATCCGATTTCAATCCTTCGGCCTCGGCTTCGTACGAGGCAACCAGGCGATGGCGAAGCACATCGTGAATCGTGGCCTTCACGTCTTGCGGGGTCACGTAACTACGGCCTTCAAGGAAGGCCTGGGCCCGGGAGGCACGGACCAGGGCGATCGTCGCACGGGGGCTAGCGCCGAACTGAATCAGGCCGGCGATTGAAATTCCGAACTCCGCGGGCCGGCGGGTCGCATGGACCAGATCGACCAGGTAGTTCTTGATCTTGTCGTCAACGTAGATGCCATCGACCGCTTCGCGCAACGTCTGCAAATCGTCGGGTTCGAGCACCGGTTCAACTTCAAGTTTCGGCGCGATGCTGCCCATGCGATCGAGAATCGCCAGTTCCTCGGCCTTGTTCGGATAACCGAGCACCACCTTGAGCATGAAGCGATCGACCTGAGCCTCGGGAAGCGGATAGGTTCCTTCTTGTTCGATGGGGTTCTGCGTCGCCAGCACCAAAAATGGTGCGGGCAGCGGGAAAGTCGTGTCGCCGATGGTGACCTGCTTCTCCTGCATCGCCTCGAGCAACGCACTTTGAACCTTGGCGGGGGCGCGATTGATCTCGTCGGCCAGCACGATATTGGCGAAAACGGGCCCCTTTTTGACCGTGAAATCACCCGTGCGCGGATTATAGATCTGCGTGCCAATCACGTCGGCGGGAAGCAAATCGGGCGTGAATTGAATCCGCTTGAAATCGAGCCGAAGCGTGCGGGCCACCGTGCGGATGGCCAGCGTTTTCGCTAGGCCGGGGACGCCTTCGAGAAGTATGTGGCCATCGGTAAGCAGGCCGATCAGTAGGCGATCGATCAGTGGGCGCTGACCGACGATGACCTTGCCGACCTCCCGGAAGAACGGGTCGAGGCGATCGCGCTGTTCGCGAATTCGGCGGTTGCTTTCTTCGACGGAAGTCGTGCCCATGATCTCGCAAGGTTGGGGCGCTGAAGGAGCCATGTTTCGACGCGAAGAGTAATATACGGCAAGTGGCGGCGACAGACCTCTGGTCTGTCGGAAATGCCGTTCGGAGCGTGAGTGTTCTTCGTAGGACGGCCTTCCTTGGCCGTCCCACTTTGACAGGACGGCCAAGGAAGGCCGTCCTACGAAGAAAAAAACATCACGCGGAGCGTGATGAGTACTCTGGCGCTCGGCAAAGTAGTCATCACGCTCCGCGTGATGACTTGACCCATCTGAAACCTTGGTTCGCGATAGGACGCTGTCGAACATCACGCGGAGCGAGAAGAGTGCATTGGTTTTCTGTTTGCCTTCTCCAAATGGGATCCTAATCTCCCAGTTGAGGAAGACAGTCCAATTCTCATAATTGGCACGAAATGGCACGATTTGGCACGGTTTAAGAAAAAATCAGCCGGACTCTCTCGCTCGTCCGATTATCGATGTTACAAAATGTAGCGCATTGTGTACGAATAAAAAAATTTGGCGGGTGAGCCGGTGGCGACAGACCTCTGGTCTATCGCCACCAGGCCGCAACAACTCAGGTGCAACGTGAAACAATTTCTAACGGCCCTCGTTCTCGGTCTCGCAATCTTCGGAAATCGTGCCCCCGCCGAGGACCTGAAATGGGACGCCAAGACCCTTTTCGAAAAATCGATCACCCAGGACCTGCGTCTGGACGGCCCCGCAATTGTCCTCGAAGAAGGCGAACTCTTCGAAGACGACGGCCCGGCGGCGGGGTTTACCTACAAGCCGAACGAAGAAAAGCTCAGCGACAAGATCTGGATCAAGAAAGAACTCCTCATCCCGAATCCCGCGGCCCGCAAGGCGATGTTACTGGTCGCGGCGGGAGGCGATCTGAAAGGGTCCATCAACGGCAAGTCCGTGGAACTGAAAACGCCAGCAAAAACTGGGCAGAATTGGCAGGCCTACGACATTTCACCCAACTTGCTGAAGACCGGCAAGAACGAGATCGTCCTCTCCGGTAACGGCAAAGTTTGGATCGCCCGCGACGAGGATTTCGCCAAGGGGTCCACGACGCGGACCAAGCATCCCAACCGAAGCGCTCGCAGCACCGACGCGGGCAAAACCTGGGACTACGACCATCTCGGGCCCAACGGCGACATCGATGGCGAATACTACGTCCGGCTCTTTCTGACGCATCATCGATCATCCGGAACGCTCACCTTGCCGGTACTCGACAGCGGCAATCTAAACGGTCAACCGATCGCGCCGCCGCTCGCCAAGCCCGTAAAGGTTCGCGTTCATCTGGATTCCGAACGCGCGGAGGCCGGCTTGGTTCGCCTTCACGCCCGAACCGGCACGACGCCCATTCCCGACTCCAAGACCTGGAGCAATTGGTACAATCGGCCTGCGCGCGATCTGCTCGCCAATCCCAAAGGCCGATATTTTCAGATTCGAATCGAATTGGCCACGATCGGACCGCTCTTCTCGTCGGCAATTCGCGGCCTTCACATTGAAACCGACGCGGCGAAGAACGACGCCTGGTCGCAAAAGTTGAAAGTGACCGAATTTCAGAATGCCGAGATCGTCCGCTCGTCGGTTCCCTTCGCGTACGAGCCGTTCGATCAGCTTCGCCTGAAGGAACTGCGTAAGGGGCACGGCCTCGACGAAGTTGTCAAAGGAGCCAAGACCGAGCTGGAGATGATTGAGAAACTCGCCCGCTGGTCGTCCGGTTGTTGGGAGAAGGGTCATCTGGGGACCATCTATCCCGAATGGGACGCACTTGAAATTCTGAAGCTGCACTCCGACGGCAAGCCAATCGGTGGCTTTTGCCAGCACTACAATCTCTGCCTACTGCAAGCCTGCGAGAGCTTCGGTATCCCCGGCCGGGCCGTGTCGATCAGTAAGGGCGATCACGGCGAAATCAAGGGGAGCGGACACGAGGTCATCGAGCTCTGGTCAAACCAGTTCAAGAAATGGATTTACGTCGATGGCAACATGGCCTGGTACGCGGTTGATGACAAGACTGGCGTGCCGCTTTCGCTAATGGAACTTCGGCAGCGCCAGTGGAAAACCGTGGACCGCGAACCGGTCGAAAAGACTCGCTTCGTCGAACTCATCGACGGCAAGCAACACTGGACCAGCCTGACCGAGTGGCCGAGCTTTCAGGAATTACGGCTGATTCCGCGCAGCAACTTCCTTGAAGAGAAGGCGCCGTTGCCGTTGCACCAAGGAATGCGCGGCTGGTTCTGGACCGGCCATGCCGTCTTTACCGATGACCGCCGACCCGCTGGTCTGATCTACGGCCAACGCATTTCGGATCGCCGTAACTGGGATTGGACATTGAACCAGGCCCGCATCACGCTCGAAGCCACCGCGACCGAGAATGAACTCCGCGTTCATCTCGAAACGCAGACGCCGGGATTCGCCACGTTCCTCGCGAACATCGACGGTGCGGGTTTGAAACCGGTCGAAACCGGCTTTATCTGGAAATTGAAAGCGGGCAACAACCGACTTGAGGTTCACCCCCGCAACACGGCCGGCCGTGATGGCATCGTGAGTCGCGTGGTGATCGACCGGCCATAACTCAACAAAAACCCAGTCCCCATTCACACTTCCCGGTCCTTCAGCAACTGCTTGCCGAGGACCGGGTCGCGTTCCGTGAATGGCCCCGCGGAAACATCCTTGCGCAGGCAGCGGGCGTACATTTCCAATTTGGCGTCAAGGTCGTCGGCATGGTGCAGGATGAGTACTTCGGGGATCATTGGCAATCGCGGCGAGCCCCACTCGGGTATCGCCAAGTAACTGGTGACAACGTGTTCGAGCAATTGCACCAGATCGGCTCGAATCTCGGGAATCGTTCGTGCCGCGTCGCGGATCAGATCACGGCCCAGGATCACATGGCCGATCAGTTTGCCGACCACCGTCGGCTCGGCCGGTTCGCCGAGGTTCTTGCCCGGTTCGAGTTCGCTGGTGCGGCCAATTTCGTGCAACATCGCCCCGGCGATGACCAGATCGCGGTTGAGCGGCGGCGTGATATCGGCGAACAGATCGCGATAACGCTCGGCCAGCCAGAGGCACGAACGCGTGACGGAAAGCGTGTGCTCCAGCCAGCCACCGGGGAATGGATAGTAGTGTTTGGTCGAGGCGGGGAGGACCTTTAGCTTGTCGGCATAGGTGTCGAGAAGGAGCAGAACGAGTTTACGAAGCGGTTCGTCGCCGATCGACGATTCGGCGAGCTCGCGTAATTCCTTGAACATCACTTCGGGCTGAAATCTCGATTGTTCGAGCAAATCGGCTTCCACGAAACCGTCTTCGCGGTCGGCATCGACCACGATCCGGATATTATGAACATCGAGGCGTGGACCGTAATGCTTGTGATCCTCGAAGGTCGCCCGGATCTTGAAGAACAGGCCGGGATGCCAATCGCGCTCGCACTCGGGGTAACGCTCGCTGTCGCCCCAGACCATCCATGTGGCCGTTCGCCGCGCGTCGCGCAGCTTGCAGGAAAAGTAGGGCTTCCCCTCGCGCGTCGCGCCTTTGGTGCGTTCGACGAGGAGTGCGAAGAAGTCGGCAAGTTGCCCAGTTTGCAGCTCGGATAGTTTCCGAATCACGGGTTTCGGGCGCGACATGGCCGAGGGCTCCTGCGAGGATGATTGGGATTGTATTTGTATGAAATCCTCTATGAGCGGCCGGAGTCTTTGCTTATACTCCGGCCGCTCACGCGAGCCGGCTCGCCAAAATCGCTCACAGGGAGTTGAAGGGATGAATGTCTTCGCTCGCCCTACCATCGTCCCATCGATTTCCGTGGCTCAAGCCAAGCGGATCTTTCTTTTTCTATTTCTGATCGGGGCCGTCTTGCGGTGTTACGCGTCGTTCAACACATTTGCGATGATCCACCCCGACGAGCATCAGCAGTTTCTCGAACAGGCCCAGAAACTTGTTTACGGCTACGCCCATCATTTCTGGGAACAGGAACGCGGCATCCGGCACGCGCTCTACCCGGCCTTGCTAGCCATCCCTCTTGGGGTCCTGGAATTCGTGGGCATCCGCGATCCGATCACGCAGGGAATTTTGCTCCGCTGGTTCGTGTCGCTGGCCGCACTCTTCGCTTGCACTCTCTTCGCGTGGGAGTTTCAACGACGAGGAGATTCCCGTTCCGCGTTCTTGCTGATGGCTCTCTACTCCCTGATGCCGGACATCATCTACACGCAAATTCACCCGCTCAGTGAAACCGCCGCGACGGTTCCGTTTCTACTCGCTCTGGTGTTGATGGAACGCCGACCTTTCTGGTCCGGCGTGCTGCTCGGCCTGTCGTTCGGCATTCGCTTTCAGATGGGCTTCATCATCGGGACGACGGTCATTCTGGTCTGGTTGCGCAATCGCGGCCGATTCGACGCGAACTTTTTGCGACTCAGCACTGGGTTCGCTCTCACGATGATCGGCCTCGGACTGTGTGATCGGATTCAACACGGTGCCTGGTTTCATTCACCAATTGAGTACGTGCGTGCGAATCTGGTCGAAGGGGTGGCGAATCAGTGGGGTGTCGAGCCGTGGTATCAATACGTGCTCTGGCTGGCGCACGGCGGGTGGGCCATCATCATTCCGCTGGCGGTGCTCGTTTCGCTCGGTGCCCGGCGGGAGTGGCCGCTGTTGATCCTGGCCTTGGGTTTTATCATCCCACACATGATCGTCGCGCATAAAGAGGCGCGCTTCATGCTTCCGGTCGCGCCGCTGATGCTGGCACTGGTGGCGGTCGGCTTCAGCGAGCTTGGCGAGTATACACCCGCGCGTTTGCGAAGAAACTGGTGGACCGTCGGCTTGGCATGCATCATCGCGCTGGGGGTGATCCGCGTACCGCAAATCAAATGGAATATTCAACCTTATCGCTCGACGTGCATTTTGCTGCATGCGGCCGGCAAAAGGCCGGACTTGACTGGCGTCGCCGTGACCATGGCCGATCGCACGGAGATCGGCAACTACTTCTATCTCCGCCGCGACGTTCCGCTTTATGCCAAGTTCGAACCGTGGCTGGATGATTTTCGCGGCGAACTGAAAAAGGGCGAGTCGCTGAATTACCTGCTCGGCCGGCCGCGCGATCTGCATCGCTTCGAGGAATTGCGCCCCGTCGAGATCATGTCGTGCGATGGGGTGAAGCTCTACTTTTTGGAAGTACCGCTAGTAGCGAAGTGATTTTGGCGAGCCGGCCCGCGTGAGCGGCCGGAGTAAATTCAAAGACTCCATCTGCACACGCGAGCCGGCTCGCCAAATCGTTCACGGCTCATCCGCCTGCACGACGACGGGCTTCGGGGCTTCCAGATCCGAGGTGTCGAGACGCCCTTCGGCTTGCAGCTTGCGGAACATTTCCAGCGTCAGGCGGATGCCCTCTTCCAATGACGTCGTCGGCATCGGGCCAAGATCCTTTTGCAACGCGGCATCGTCGAGATCGAAGGCGATCGCCAGTTGCCGATCGCCGTGCGTGACCAGTTTGGCCGCGGCCGGTTCCACTTTGCAGAAGGCCTTGTGGAAGGTCGGGAGATCGACCACGTTCCCGCGAATGTTGTACGATTTCGCCCCCTGATACGGTTGCATCAGGCAGCGGACGAAGATGCGGGCGACGTC
>JAIOQJ010000616.1 GCA_021413475.1 Planctomycetota bacterium
TTCGTCTTCAAGGCCGGGCCTGGTCCAGCGACGAAAGTCGGTCGGATGCGGGTGAAACAGCCAGGTCCCGTGCGTCGAAAGCAACAGCCACCCGCCCGGCTTGAGTATGCGATTGCACTCGCTCAGATACCACTGAATGTCCCAGACGTGCTCGAGCACCTGAAACGAAACCACGCCATCGACTGATCCATCGGCGATATCGAGACGCTGCCCCGGCACGATTTTCACATCGACGGGGCCATCGAGATCGCAAGCGATATAGCGACAGCCGGCCTGGGTGAAAAGCGACTCGTAAGGTCGATCTCCGCAACCGAAGTCTGCCACGGTAGGTTTCCCCTCGAGCAACTTCTGACTTGCCAGCATCCGATCCATTTGATGGCGTAGTCCGGAAAGAGCAAGCCAATCGTGCTGCCAGATGCGGGGCGATAATCGCCGTAGCCCGTGAGACATGATTCGATCCATACGCTTTCGTAGAACCAGAATGGGAGCATTACGAAACTCTAGCGGATCGCCCCACAAACGTCCGCTTCAATCGCTGTCCCTCTCGATGATCAATTCCCTCTCGCCCCCCATATTTCCGATGCATCTCGGTACGAGATCTGCTACAAAAGCGGTATCAAATCATGGAGAATCAGAATGCCGGTCTTAACTGTCGATGGCGTCGGCCCCTTCGAAGTGCCCACGGGCAAGCGTCTGGTCATCGCGTTGAGCGATGATGCTCACGTCGATCAATTACACGCTTGTGGCGGCAATGCCCGCTGCACGACGTGCCGGGTCGAGTTTGTATCGGGAGAGCCCGAAAAGATAACCCAGGCGGAGAAAACATTGCTGGCCGCACGCGGCTTGCTGGGCATTCGCCTTAGCTGTCAGATCCAGTGCGAGAACGACATGACGGTAAAAGTCATCAGCCGTCTCGCGGGCAGCGGCCGGGCCAACGCGTGAAATAAGCCTTTGGATGACATTCAACCACCACCAGTGTGGACAACCAAGTGAGAGAACACCATCGATCACTAAACTCGCCCTGAACCTTTCGGGAGGCACATCATGGCGACGGCAACCGCGACGATGAGAAAATCGCTCCTGACGCTTCACGCAAGCACGGCAGCGGACGTGATGTCGGCGAATCCGATGTCGATCCGCGATCAGGCTTCGGTTCGAGAGGCGGTCCTGTTTCTGACCGATCGGCGGATTAGCGCGGCTCCGGTCATTAATGAAGCAGGCCGACCGGTTGGCGTCATCAGCGAAGCGGACATTCTCAACTACGATCGCGAACACATTGACCACCTCCATCCCGTGCCCGAGTATTATCTGCGTTCTGAACTAACTCTTTCCAGCGGCGAGAAGCTCCCCGACGAATTCGAAATCGAAGTCGATGATGACAGCAAGGTCACCGACATCATGACGCCGGTGATTTACGCGGTCACTCCAGAGACGCCAATCGAGTCGGTCGTCGCGGAACTCGTTTCTCGGCGAATTCATCGTCTCTTCGTCGTCGATGACGACGATAGCTTGATTGGGGTCATCACCACTCTGGATCTGCTGAGTCGTCTCAGACCCTAGTTTCCACTTGCCTTCGCCTGCTTACTCCATGAAAATCGTTGATAGACCCGCCTCGCCTGGTCTACTTTTTCCGTATTCGTTTCGAGAATCCGCCATGAATCGTTGGTTCTTCGCGAGTTTGCTTGCCATATTCTCTTCGCAGGTGTTCGCCGCCGATCTTTCCCCCGTCGATTTCAGCCGTGACGTGCGGCCGATTCTGGCCAATTCCTGTTTCGCTTGCCACGGGCAGGATGAGAAACAGCGGAAGGGAAAGTTGCAGCTCGACGTTCGCGACGAAGCGATCAAGAAGGCCATCGTTCCCGGCAAAGGTTCCGCTAGCCCGTTGGTGCAACGTATTCGCGAGAAAGACTTGGAAAGCGTGATGCCGCCGCCGCACGCCAAGAAACCGCCCATCACCGTCGCCCAGGCCGATCTTCTCGAGCGTTGGATCAACGAGGGAGCCAAGTTCGATCTGCACTGGGCGTACATCAAGCCGGCCCATCCCGAGGTCCGCAAAGCCGGCGATCAGACCTGGATCCGCAACCCGATCGATGCATTCATCTCCCAGGGTTTCGAAAAGCAAAAAGTGAAACCCGCCGCCGAAGCCGACCGAATGACCCTGATTCGCCGACTGAGTTTCGATTTAGTCGGGTTGCCACCCACTCCTGAAGAAGTGGATGCCTTCGTAAATGATAGCTCTCCCGGGGCCTACGAGAAACTTGTCGATCGTCTGCTCGCGTCGAAACAATTCGGCGAGCGGATGGCGGTCATGTGGCTCGACGTGGTTCGCTACGCGGACACGGCCGGCTACCATAGCGACAATCACCGCGACATCTGGATGTTCCGGGATTATGTGATCAACTCGTTCAACGCTAACAAGCCGTTCGATCAGTTCACCATTGAGCAAATCGCCGGAGATCTGCTGGCAACTCCCACTCACGAGACACGCATCGCGTCCGGCTACAACCGCATGCTCATGACAACCGAGGAGGGCGGGGCGCAGGCAAAAGAGTACACGGCCAAGTACGCGGCCGATCGCGTGCGGAATACTTCGAACGCCTGGCTGGGGGCGAC
>JAIOQJ010000617.1 GCA_021413475.1 Planctomycetota bacterium
TTCGACGGCCGGAGGAGTTGCTTCTGGCTTCTTCTGCTCAGTCGGTTTTGCTTGCGGCACTGCCTGCTTAATGGGGGCCGGTTGCTTGGCGGCGACTTGTGGCTTAGGTTCCGCCTCCTTCGCCTTCAAGGCCACGGTCAATTCTTCCGTCGGTAGGCCGTCGAGCTTCTTCAGTTCGCCGCGCAGATACTCGCTGGAACGCATCGTCTTGCCATTGCCCAAGCGAATCGAGAAGGGACGGTTCATGTAATGGGTGGCCACCTTGGTGATGAACTCTTCGGCCGTCCGGACTTTGTTCTGCGACAGCGACCAGCGCAGGAACTTGGCCGCATCCGGGGCTTGAAAGGATCGCTTGGCGACCAGGAATCGGGCCCCTTCCAGACCTTCGACGTGGCTGATCAGCGCCTCGATCTTGTCGGTTTCGGTCGCAAGCTTCTCGGCCGCATGCAGCCCTTGAGCCGCCAACATCACGACCAACGCGAATACACTACCCCCCCACGTTTGACATCTTGTCATCACAAACTCCAAACTGGGTTCAAAAGAGAAATCGACCCCACGTCCTATGGGGCCGTGATCGCGCCGTACGTCTCCGGCCGGCGATCGCGGTAAAATTGCCAGGTGTTACGCACCTCGCGGATCATGTCGAAATCGAGGTCCGCCACCACGATTTCGTCCTTGTCGCGACTCGCCTCGGCCACAATCTGGCCGCGCGGGTTGCAGAAGTAGCTCTGTCCGTAGAACTCGCCGATCCGCCACGGCTCTTCGATACCGGGGCGATTGATCGCCCCGACAAAGTAACCATTCGCAACCGCATGGGCCGGCTGCTCAAGCTTCCATAGATATTCTGACAGCCCGGCCACGGTGGCCGACGGATTGAAGATGATTTCCGCGCCGCCGAGTCCCAGGCAGCGAGCCCCTTCGGGAAAGTGGCGGTCGTAGCAAATGTAGACACCGACCTTGCCAATGGCCGTGTCGAAAATCGGGTACCCCAGATTGCCGGGCTTGAAGTAATACTTCTCCCAGAACCCTGGCAGCACCTGCGGAATGTGAATCTTGCGGAACTTGCCCAGGTACTTGCCGTCGGCGTCGATCACGCTGGCCGTGTTGTAGTACACACCGGTGATCTCTTCCTCGTAGATCGGCACAACGATGACCATCTTGTGCTTCTTCGCCAACTCGCACATCAGCTTGGTCGTCGGACCGTCGGGAATCCGCTCGGTCAGGTCGTACCACTTGGTTTGCTGCTCGGCACAGAAATACGGCCCGTAGAACAGCTCCTGCATGCACAGAACCTGGGCCCCCTGGTCGGCGGCCTTGGCGATCATAGCCACGTGCTTGTCGATCATCGACTGCTTGATCTTGGCAACCGGAGCGGTCCCCGGCTCGCTGAGCGTAGCCTGGATCAGAGCGGCACGGACGATACGCGGCATGGTCACAACTCCCTGCGTCTCAGGGTGCTACGGGTAGGCGGGTGTCGCTGGCTTGCCCAGTGTTCCACTAGGTTCGCAAAGGAAAGTGCTTTTCCCCCCCTAAACGACTGCGTTATAATACCCGCCACAGCGTATGCCACAAGGGTTAATGGCATCTCAGCCCTGGGCTTTGCCCTGGGATATTGAGTGCTATCGCCCCACCCGTCTATCCCCGGGCATAGCCCGGGGCTGAAAGGAGTCCACGCCATGTCGGTCGCCAAGCCACCGGTCAAGGGAAAAGAAGCGCCGACCGAGGTGAAGATGCTCTTCGGCGGCAAGTGGGAATCGTCCGGCACCAGCCGCTGGGGCGAGGTCTTCAATCCGTCCACCGGCCGCGTCATCGCCCGAGTTCCTTTCTGCACGACGGCCGAAGTCGATCAGGTGGCCAAAGCCGCGGCCGACGCGCAGCCCGCCTGGGCAGAGACTCCTGTGGTCGAACGAGCCCGCGTGATGTTCCGCTTCCGCGAAAAGCTGACGCAAAATTTC
>JAIOQJ010000618.1 GCA_021413475.1 Planctomycetota bacterium
TCGATGCGGGTCTCACGCCGCTGACGGCCTTCCTGAATGCCGACGGTTGTCCGCGGGCGTTCACGTTCACCGGTGTCGTTTCACCGACGGGTGGCAAGGTCACTCTGCAACCGGTACTCGGCCCTCGCATCAAGGTGCGGGCCGAAGAGTTCAGTTCCGCCGCCACGCCGTTGCCAGTGCTACTTGAAGTCGATCAGCCGCCGGAAGGAGCCACGGTTCTGCTCGAACTCGGTCTCGCCGACGGCCAAGAACTCAAGCCCGACGTGGTCAAGCGCCTGCCGTTCGCGAAGACCAAATCGGTGGCGGTGAAATTGATGTCCGAAGGGGTGATTCAATTTCGCACCACGCTCGCGGACTTGAAGACGACGCTGGCGGTGGAACAACTGGCCGGTACTCGCCTGCTCCGAGCGAGCCTGCTTGATAGCTCGCGGAAGGTAATCGCTCAGGACACGGTCACGGTTGTCTTCGATGGTTCGGCCCCAACAGGCGTGGCGTTCGTCGATCCCGTCGCACGCGCTCGCCGCGATTTGCCGTTGCCGGTGAAGGCGACTTGCGATCCGCCACTCTCGGGCGTGAAGGAAGTCCGCTTCTTCGTCGGCAAACCCGTGAACGATGCCCCGCCGCCCATGGCGGCGATGACCCCCGGAGAACCAACCGATGCGACCGGCCGCTTCTGGACGGCGAAACTCCTCGTTGGCGAAGCCAAAGGGCCGACGCCCATCAGCGTGCAGTTCACCGCTCGCGGCGGCCGAAGTTCGATCGCCACCATCACGGTCGATCTGCTGGACGCTGCCGAGTTTAACAAACCAATCCCTGGCAAGATCATTGGCAAGGTCCGCGAAGGCACCCTCGATCAACCAGGCATGATCGTAATCCTACGCGATGCGAAAGGTGCCGAGAAAGCTCGAACGAAGACCCGCGAAAACGGCACTTACGAATTCCTAGACGTGCCCCCAGGCAAGTACAGCGTCTTCACGAACAAGACATCGACAAACCGCTCCGCCAACAAGGTGATCGAGGTCAAAGCGGCGGAGGAAGTGTCGGTGATATTGGAGTTGCTATTGTGAGATGAAACGGACAGTCAAGAAATGTAGGCCTCCGTTAAAATTTGACACATTCGGCCGGCGTGCAACGATTTGGCACCACCGGCCTGCACCTCGATCCTAAACTCATCTGGCAATTTCGTCATCGCCTGAGAATGCGTCGACGAAGCCGTCGGGGGATCGAGCGAATAATATTGCGCATCGGCACCTCGCCGCTGGAGATGAGGTGATTGACTTGCGACGAAAGGGCAGCGCACTCTTGGGTCTTTTCGCCCAGTTGCCCTTCCAGATGTTTGGCCAATTCAATCTGCCGCTGAAGTTCGATCTGCTTCAGGTGCAATTCGTGGTCCAGCCGTTGCAGTTCAAGGCGTTGACCGTGAACGGTTGAGAGTTCGTACTGATCGAATACGCAGGGGCAGGGCAATCGCATCACTCTCCCAATCCTTCTGAAGAATTATTGTCGAAGGAAGTTATCTGAACAAGAATTCACGCGAAGAATGGTCGTGGAGATCGATGGATTCAAGGAGGAGCCGACCATGCCGCAGGAACAAATTCCCCAGCTTACGCTTCGTGACTGTTTTCAGGACTTCCCCGATCCGCGGCGCGAGCATCTTCGCCTGCACTCGCTGTGGGACATCATTGGGCTGACGCTGTGTGCCACCATCTGTGGCTACGATAATGTTGTGGAGATTCAAGAGTATGGGGAGAAGAAATTCGATTTCTTGACGACGTTTCTGGACCTTGAGAACGGAGTGCCGTCGCACGACGGCGATCGGCCGGGTGTTCGCACGCCTGGATCCGGCGAAGTTTCGTGCCAGCTTCGCGAGTTGGACGGAGAGTTTGGCTCAGGCCGTGGCGGGTCGTGTGATCGCGATCGATGGTAAGACATTGCGTCGGGCTCATGCGAAAGACCAAAAGCCGCTGCACTTAGTCAGCGCGTTCGCAGCCGAAAATCGATTGGTGCTGAGTCAGCAAGCGGAGTCGGACAAATCGAACGAGATCACCGCCATTCCGGAGTTGTTGAAGCTGTTGGATGTGAAAAAGGCGACCATCACGATCGATGCGATGGGATGTCAAAAAGAGATCGCCGCCCAGATTGTCGAACAAAAGGCCGACTATGTGTTGGCCCTGAAGGACAATCAGCCGAGTTTACACCATGACGTGCGCGATTTGCTTGAGGAGGGTTTTGGAGAAGGACTTCAAAGGGATGAAACATCAGGAGAGTCAGACGAACGAGAAGGGACACGGGCAAACCGAGACACGAACGCATCATTTGCTTCGACCGAGCAAGCAATGGCTCCAGGACCATCCGGAATGGAAGGGCCTAAGAGCGTTCGGAAAAAATGACCCGTTTGACCCGTTTGGCATGAAAGCAGCTCTGTTAGGAGTCTGAGTTACTTTCCTTTCAGGAGGGTCGGTCATGAAGGTTCTAGTTTCCGATGAGTTGTGGGCCCGCGTCGAACCGCTGTTTCCGACTGCGCCGCGACGGCGATTTCGCTTCCCCGGCCGCAAGCCCATCAATCACCGCTGTATTTTCACGGGCATCTTGTTCGTCCTCAAGACTGGCATCTCCTGGGATGATCTGCCCACCGAACTCGGCTGGGGCTGCGGCAAGACCTGCCGCGAACACCTGCGGTAGTGGCACGCCGCCGGCATCTGGCAGCAACTGCACGCCTTGCTCCTGACCGAACTCAACGCCGCAGACCTCATCGACTGGTCGCGGGCCATCATCGATGGCACCTTCGTCAAGGCTCCCGAAGGCGGCGAGGACACCGGCCCGAACTCCACGGATCGCGGCAAATCCGGCAGCAAACACCACGTGTTGACCGACGCCAATGGCATCCCTCTGGCCGTGATCTTGACGGCCGCCAACGTGCCGGACGTGGTCCCCGTGATGGAAGTGCTCACCGCAGTGCCGCCGGTGGGCGGCAAACCTGGTCCGCCGCGCGAGAAACCCGAGCGACTGCAAGGCGATCGCGGCTACGACTCCAAACCTCTGAGGAAATTGATTCGCTGGCTGGGCATCGTACCCGAGCTTGCGAAACGCAATACAGACCACGGCAGCGGCCTGGGCAAGACGCGTTGGGTGGTCGAGCGGACCAATGCGTTCCTGCATGGGTTCGGCCGCCTGCGCCGCCGACTCGACCTCCTCCCCAAATTCCAGCATGCGTTCCTCGCAATCGCCTGCTCCCTCATCTGCATGAGGTTCCTTGATGCATAACTTCAAATTTTCCGAACGCTCTTAGTCAAACCAGCGACGAGCCGCCGTCGGGTCCCGGTTGACCGGAACGCCGGCCGAACCAATAAAACGAAAGCCGGCGCTCATCGTCGCAGTGTGATCGTCAGCGTCTTGGGATCACTACGAGCGAACTTGGCGGCATTCACGTTGGCGAATGTTCTGGCGGAAGTGAAGCGCCGGATGGACAAAGGAATCAGTCTGTTCGCCGAACGATGGCAAAAAGATCAAAGACGCCCAACCCGCTCCGACGCCCAATACCAGTTAGAACGGCTCGAACGGAATTGCCGGTCGTCTGAAGATGCCGTTGGCCGAGACCTCATCGCCACATCATACTCGACAGCCAGCCATTGCCGCACCGCCCAGATCACAGTCGTCCAATTCACGTCTGCTCAATGCCACTCTCGGCACTTGCCAAGCGCCTGTTCGCCCCTGCGCCCAACCAATATCCTTCCGCTACAATGGACGGGTACTCATGGCCGTCGTACGAAGAAGAGGCCTTTTCCGCGCGGCGGATTTTCTTCTGGCATCGACCCCCTGCTTTCCGCTAAACTATCATTGTTGGACGACGGCTCTCCACATTTGATTTTCCCGCCGAAGATCTTTCAGAACGTTCCTTCCTTTTGAGCCAACATGATAATGTCGAAAAGCGGAGCTTGGCCACTCGTTTTATCGTTGGTCGCTTCTTTCGTGGGCAACGAGATAGCTCGGGGAGATGACCTCTTCCGCGATCAGATCGCACCCTTCATGCAGACATTCTGCGTGCGTTGCCACAATCCGAAGAAGTCCGAAGGTCAGCTAGACCTTTCGCCGTACACCTCCGCTGCCGCGATTGCCCAGGACTTCCGCCAGTGGGAACATGTGCAGACGTTTCTCAAGGAAGAGAAGATGCCGCCGAAGGACGTGAAACAGCCGACCGCGGCCGAACGTTCGAAATTTTTAGCCGCCGTTGAACAGGTCTTGCTGCAGGAAGCACGCAAGCTCGCGAACGATCCGGGGGCGTCGATGCCGCGGCGGCTGTCGAATGCCGAGTACAACTACACGATTCGCGATCTCACGGGCGTCGACATTCGGCCTGCCGCGACATTCCCGATCGATCCAGCCTCCGGCGAAGGCTTCAATAATACGGGCGAAGCGTTGACGATGTCGCCGAGCTTGTTCAAGAAGTACTACGCCGCCGCCCAGCACGTAGCCGACCATGTGATGCTGACTACCTCGGGTTACGAATTCGCCCCCTATCCCGTGGTGACGTTTGCCGACCAGCAGAAGTTCTTCGAGCAGCAAATCATCCGCTTCTATGAAGAGCACAAGGTCAATTACGAAACCTATTTGAGCGCCGCCTGGTCGTACCGCCATCGGCCCGCGGAGAAACGCGAAACCACGATCGAGACGTGGGCAACGCAAAATAACTTGAGCCCGAAGTACTTGCGAATGCTTTGGCACACTCTTCAAGACGATGCCGCCAGCAACGTCTTCTACATTCAATGGCTCCGTCAACGCTGGAATGCACTTCCCGATCCGACGGGTGCTGCTGCCGTTCCCTCAGAGGTTCGATTTCTTGCCAGCGACATTCAGCGCCTGAGCAAGGCCTTGTGCGTTCCCGAGGCCGAGGCGATCAATGGCAACGCGGGCAATGCCCCGATCCAGCACATCGATCGACGCAAGAAGACCGCGGCCGGCAGGGATAAATTCAACACGAACCTGCTGGATGCGTCCCAGCGGGTTCAATGGGAAGTCAAGAACCCCGCCGACAAGAAGTCGGGCAAGCTCATCATCCGCGTCTCGTCCGCCGACGCGAAGAACGAAGAGGGGTATGTCGTTCTCAAAGGGCTCAACTTTAGTTCGTCGGCACTGAACAACTACAACCTCAAGGACGTCAAGAAGAACATCTCCCTGCGTGAGTACTTGACCTTGAACGCGCCCGAGCAATTGAAGAAATTGCCGTTCGGCAAACACCCGCTCGACGTTGCCGTTGATGCCGACAGCCTCGTGTTGAAAGTGCCGTCGGTGATTGAGATCGATTTTCCCAAAGATGAATTGAATCAGACCCGCCGCACTCGTCTTTTCGCGGACGTGAGCCTGGACCGCGAGCATTCCAAGTTGGGCATGGCGCGCGTCGCGATTTTCGATCAACTGCCGAAGAAGGAAGACTCGGCCGATGGTGTGTTGCTGGTCAATCGCGAACACGCGTCGGCCAAGCTTTTTGCCGCTTCTTGTGATTCGTTCTGCAAGTTGTTTCCCAACCGGTTCTACTACGTCGACGACACGCGCGGCCTCTCGGCGGGCTTTCACCTGATGGAAGGTTTCTTCCGCGACGATCTGCCCCTTTGCAATCATGTGCTTAGCGACATCGAGAAACGCCAACTCGATACCTTGTGGGGCGATCTCTATTTCGCCACCAAGATCAGCGAACGGGAACTGCGCGGCTTCGTCTTCTTCGAACGATCCGAACGAAATTTCATGAAGCATCCCGATTTTGATTCGATCAAGGAAGAAGATCCAGATCTGGTGAAGGAAGCAACGCTCAATCGTTTCGAGGAGATCTACCTGAAGCGGTCGAACATCAAAGTCAGCGGCGCGGAATTGGCCAACCATCCGATCCATCTTTATTTCGAGGAGTTGCGCCAGGGTCTAAAACGCCGGGAAAACCAATTGAAACAGGCCGAGCCCGCCTACATCCGCCAGATGCTCGAGTTCGCGGCC
>JAIOQJ010000031.1 GCA_021413475.1 Planctomycetota bacterium
ACGGGATCCCGGCGGTCGCGGTAAAGAACGGTGGCCCCGTCGCGGAACGTCGTCCCTTGGGCCGTCAGCATTTCCCGAACGAATTGGTCGTAAGGCTTGTTGGCCCGGAACGACTCACGCAGATAGGCATCGATGTTATAAACCGCCTTGATGCCAACGCGGTACGGGTTCGGCCGCACGAGATCAGCCCACTTGTTGGCCCAGAAATCGGCGTATTCTGGTCGTTCGAGCAAATGGTCGATGAGCTTCAATTTCTTGTCACCGGACTTGTCCGAAAGATAGCGGCGGGCCTCCTCGGGTGTCGGCAAGCGGCCGATGACGTCGATGTACGCTCGTCGCAGAAAAGCGGAATCAGTGGCTTGTTCCGAGGGGGTCAAATTCAATTGCTTGAGCTTGTCCCAGACTAGCCGATCGATGAAATGCTCGCGCGGCAGCTTCGCGTATTCGCTCGCGGCAACTTGCCCGACGTACGGGATGACGACTTGCGTGACGGCGAACTTATCCATGAAACGCGACATGATCGCCGCTTCGCCGGGAATCGGGCCGGCCTTGATCTTGCCATTGGCATCGACGGCAGCGTAGACGCTCTCGTTCGATTGAAAGGTGGCCAGGCCGGTGACGTCGCGTTTCGACCCATCGGAGTAAAACGCTGTTACTCGCAGGGGCTGAATCTCGTTGAACTTCATCAAGCGTTCGGTCGGTTCAACCGTGATCCGCGAGAGAACGGGATCATTTTCGATTCGGCGCGCGGAGCCTTGCCGTAACCAGTTGAGGAAGATTTCGTAATTGCCATCGCCGGGTGTCAACCGCTTGCCGCCGCCGTGGGGAATTTGCCCGGTAGCCTTCCGTAGAAAGAGACTCTGCTCGGGAGCGGCCGGGAAGATCCGTCGGCCGCGAGATTCAGTGACAATCGCGGCGTAGTCAAAATCAGGATCAAAGGCCAGCAACGAGAACTGAAAGCCATTCTGCCCGCGTTGTTTGCCGTGACAAGCCCCGGCGTTGCATCCCGCCCGCGTGAGGATCGGTTGGATGTCGTTTTCGAACGACACTAACTTCGCCGCCGGCGCATCGGCCCATGCGTTGGAAGAGAGGAGGAAGATCACGAGAGAAGTATGCACAAGTCGCATAATATGGCCCGGAGAGGCAGGAGGGGCGTTCGGCAGGTAATTTGACTTTAATCGGAGAAGAGGCACATAGCAAGAGGCTCTATCAGTTTTAACGAACCGCTTGCGGCGGAGCGCATTTCACGCTCCGCCGCAAGCGGCACCCGAACGACTTGAAAAAGACGCTCTCTTCCCCTAATTCATCGTCAATGCGGTTCTCTCCCGAAATGACGCGGAATGCGTCCCTTCTTTCACTCCTGAACTGAATATTTTCATGACCAATACCAGTCCTTTGCAAGGCGGCCGGCTCGGCATTCTGGTGGGTGGCGGCCCCGCCCCCGGAATCAACGGCGTGATCGCCTCCGTGACCATCGACGCCATCACCAAGCACAACATGGAAGTCTTCGGCTTCTTGAACGGTTTCCGGCACCTGGTGGAAGGAAGCGCGAAGCATTTCAAAAAGCTGACGGTCGAAGACGTTGCTCCGTATTACATGCGAGGAGGCTCGATCCTCGGCACCGCGCGCGTCAATCCCGCCAAGAAAGAGGCGGACATGGCGAACGTGCTGAAAGTCTTCAACGAGCTCAATTTGACCGCTCTTGTCACCATCGGCGGCGACGATACTGCCTATTCCGCCAGTCAGGTTTCCAAGCGGGTCGGGCCGGGGTCGAACCAAGGCTCGGGAAACAACAAAGTCCTGCGCGTCTGCCACGTTCCCAAGACGATCGATAACGATTTGCCGCTCCCAGAAGGGGTTCCGACCTTCGGTTTCGAGACGGCCCGGCATTATGGCGTGTTGACGACGCGGGCCCTGCACGCTGATGCCAAGACGACTGGCCGCTGGTACATCGTCATCAGCATGGGCCGGGCGGCCGGCCATCTGGCCCTGGGAATCGGCAAGGCGTCGGCTTCGACGATCACGATCATCCCCGAGGAATTCCGCGGCACCCAGGTCACGCTCGAATCCGTCTGCGACATCATCATCGGCGGCATCCTCAAGCGCAAGATCGAAAAACGCGATTACGGAGTCGCCGTCCTTGCGGAAGGGTTGATCGAATCGATCGGCGAGAAGGGGCTTCTGAGCGCACTCGGCGGCGAGGAAAAGCTCAAGCAGTTCGGCAACCTCGAACGCGACCCGCACGGCCATTTGCGGCTCGGCGAACTCGAATTCGGCCGGATGGTCAAGGAAACGCTGAAAAAGCGTCTGAAGGAGATCGGCCAGAAGGTCGACTTCATCGACAAGGATCTGGGCTACGAACTCCGCTCCGCCGACCCGATCCCGTTCGATCTCGAATACACACGTGATCTCGGATACGGAGCGTTGAAATTCCTCGCCAGCGAGGCGGCTACCCAGTTTGGGGCGATCATCAGCTTTGTCGGCGGCCGCATGATGCCGCTGAGCTTCGAGAGCATGATCGTCCCGGAATCGCAGCGAATGAAGCCTCGCAAGGTAAATGTGGAAAGCGAATCGTTCCAGTGCGCCCGCCGTTACATGATCCGCCTGGAACCCGAGGATTTCAAAAACGCGGAGACGCTGAAGGAACTCGCGGCGCTCACGAATCTCTCACCCGAACAATTCCGGGAGCGGTTTGAGAAGATTGCGCGGATTTGAGGCAGACGCGCTCCTCTCCGGAAACCCTACGAGGAGCGGCTAA
>JAIOQJ010000790.1 GCA_021413475.1 Planctomycetota bacterium
CCGGCCTTCGACGCCCGTCAAGGCAAAGAGCGGCACGAAGGCGAGGATAACGACCGCCGTCCCGAACAGCACGGCCGAGCGAATCTCCCGGCTGGCTTCGAAGACGACGACCAAGTCGTGCTTGGGGACCTTCAGAGCGTGGTTTTCACGCAGCCTTCGGTAAATGTTCTCGACATCGACGATGGCGTCATCGACCAGTGCCCCCATCGCCACGGCAATGCCGCCCAAGGTCATCACGTTGATGGAGAGTTCCGTCCCCGTGATCGCTCCGATCATCTGAAACACCAGGATGGTGACCACGAGCGATAACGGCATCGCCGTCAGCGTAATGAACGTCGTGCGGAAGTTGAGCAAGAACAGAAACAACACGATGACGACTAGGACGGCCCCGATGGCGATCGCTTCCTCGACGTAATAGATGCCCCGGTCGATAAACGTCTTCAGTTGGAACAGATTCGTATTGATGACGAGATCTTTCGGCAGCGAAGGTCCGAGGTCGCGCAGGGCTGCCTTCACATCGTTGGTGAGTTTTCGCGTATCAGCGTGCGGTTGCTTGACGATAGTGATAACGACACCCGGCACGCCATCGACGCTCGCGTCACCGCGTTTCGGTGCCGGCCCTTCCACGATGGTGGCGACATGCTTCAACAGGACCGGCGGATCGGTCGTATCCTTCACTGGCACCTTGAGCAGATCTTCGATCACCTTTTCCGGCAAAGGACCAAGACGGCCGATGACCCGGACCGGCCGCTCGGCGTCGGCCTCCTCGATAAAGCCCCCGCTCGTGTTCAGGTTGTTGGCCTTGATCGCGGCTTCCACGGCCTGGAGGGAGACCTTGTTGTCGTGCAGTTTGATCGGGTCGATGAGTACCTGATATTGCTTGCGGTCGCCGCCCATGACAATCACCTCGGCGATACCGGGCAATTTCAGCAGGCGGGGACGAATAACCCAATCCGTGAACGTCCGCAGGTCCATGCGGTTCTCAAGGTCTGTTTTTCCTTGCCGGCTCGGGGTATTCGGTTTCCACGAGATACCCACATGGAGGATTTGACCCATGATCGAAGTGGACGGGGTCATCTGCGGGCGAATGCCCGGTGGCATCGGCACCGTGGCGAGTCGTTCCGAGACGATTTGCCGTGCGTAACGAACGTCCGTCTTCCAATCGAATTCCACGTAGATGACGTTCATGCCCTGGCTCGACTGGCTGCGCACCGCCTCCACGCCCGACGCGCCCAGGATGGCCGTCTCGACCGGTTGGGTAATCAACGTCTCAACTTCTTCCGGTGCCAGGCCGGGACACTCGGTGAGAATGACCACGCGCGGCCGATCGAGATCGGGGAACACGTCGATCGGCATCCTGGTCGCCTGGAAGCTGCCGTAGAGCAGCACGACGAGACAGGCAGCAACCACCAGGGTTCGGTGAGTCAGCGAAAAGCGAATGATGGAGTTGAGCATGGTGTCTGTCGCTTATTTCCCTTCATCTTCGTTCTTGTGGAGACTACCATCCGCGTGAATGTGATAGCCCGCCGGCACGGCATTGGTCGCCGCTTTCGAAAGTCGATTCAACTGCGATGCTGCCGATTGAGCGACGAACGAGCCCGCCGGCAGTGAACCATCATTGGCCACGACCGCATCCCGTCGATCCTGAAACAAAACGCGGACGGGCGTCCGTTCAAACGTGTTGGCGTTCTGGGTGAAGACAAACGCCTCGGCCCCGTCCCGGGCTACGGCGTCGGATGGCAAGACGAAAACGTTTTCCCATTTCTCGATCGGAACGAGCAAGCGCACTCGCTGCCCAGGCCGGAAACGCCAGAGTAACTGTGTTTTCCCCGCCCGTTCGATCACCCGCGATTGATTCTGAAGAGGAAGAAAGAACGCAAACGTCCGGTTGGCGGGGTTGATCGTGTTCGATAGATGCTCGATCGTGAACTTTTGCACGGGCGGAAACCAACCTTCGGCATCACCGAGGTGTAGGTCAGTCATGGCCGCCCATAATGCCGATCCTTGACCGGCTCCTACTTGCCCCAGGACGGCGACAATCAACAGAGCCGCTTCGCGGTCTCCGACATGTTCCTCGCCGAAATCGACTTCGATCGGCCAATTCTGTTTCGCGGCTCGTTCGAGATAGGGCGTGTCGTCTCGAAACGCCCGGCCCTCGATCGCCAGGTTGCGATGATTGGCCAGCAAGCAGAGTGTGTGGCCCGCCGGGACTTGCTGGCCCAGGTCCACCTTGAGTTCCTGGATTTCCAGAGTTGATGGTCCCGAACCGGCCGTCCGCGGCGGAACGCTGATTTGAAGTTCGTTGACAAAAATGCCATCCGCCACCATGCTAATATGCGTTTCAGAAAACCCCCGCGTTAGCAATTCCAGACGGTAGGCTTTAACGGTAATTTCCAGCCGGGTGATCTGGTTCTCAATTTCGAACAAGCGGATTTCGGGCACGGCAGAGGCCATCAGACGCTTCTTATTCCTTGTCGCCAACCCGATCTCTTGAGCCGCTTTGAATAGATCGGATTGGGTCTGGTGCAGCGATTCGCTTTGCAGCTTGAGCGTGAACAGCAAGTTACCCGGTCGCACGGTGTCGCCCGGAAAATGATTGATGGAGGTCACGACGCTCGCGATGGGAGCCACGACGCTCCGATCACTCTGTCCCGGCCGATCCACGATCATTCCCGCGACCGAGATCTTCTTCCAGTAGGGGCCTGGATGGGCGGCCTTCGTGGTCAGCCCCAAATTGGCTTGGGCTTGATCGGTTAAGATGACGCGGCCGGTGGGAGCACCTTGTCCCCTTGGTGCCGAAGACGATATTGCCGATTCCGCATTATCGAGCCACGGCATCCATTGAGGCCGAGTTACATACCCGCCTACTCCCACGCCAACGACGGCGAGGGTGATCCAGAACAATTTCGATTGAAAGAAAATCATGGCTGTTTATCTCGTAGAATCGAGGCAGCGGAGCGTGTGACCATGATGGCCAACTTCGTCCCGGTCTCGCCAAAAACGAACGTCGAATGGAGAGACTTGCTCCCGATTGCTGGATTGATCGTTGTTAGATGCAGATCAAGAATGCGGGCTAAAGCGCAACGGTAGCGTCGGCCTCGCGAAGTGAGATGCTAAATGAGAAGTGTCAGATGCTTGATGTAGATCGGACAAGACGAACGCAGCGACACCGGAGGTGGTTTCACTCGTTGA
>JAIOQJ010000791.1 GCA_021413475.1 Planctomycetota bacterium
CGAGTAACCTTGTTCGGTGACGAGCTTCACCGCAGAGATCTTGAACTCTTTCGTGAACCGACGTCGAATCTTGGCCATGATGTACTCCTTGAATAGAGTCTACACTCTTATCTGGGTGTCCACCATTCGTGGGGAGGTTCACCAAATTCTCCAAGGCTCAACAGAATCGCTCGCTTCACCGACACTTCTTTCTCTTCCTTCAACCGGGCCACCAATATCTTGGCATCGACACCGCCCGGCCCCAACCGTTCCATCAGATAGCTTCGCATCGTCGGATCAGGGCTGTGCTTCAAGAGCGGCCACGCTCGCGCCCCCTTGCCCATCACCAGTAGGGCCATGCCGATACTGGCCTGTTTTTTTGCCAACGCAATTTTGGCGTCAGTTGAAGCGTTCGGTTCACTCTGCTCGACCAATTGCTTCTCCAAACGGGCATAGGCATCGGGCGTGTCGGCGGCAAAGATACCATACACTTTTGCAATCAAGCCCTTTGCCGGTAAACTCCGGTTCTCGTCCACCAAGTAGTCGGCCAACGTCGGAATCAGCCATTTGCCAACACCCTTCATGGCTTCGCTCCATTGCCCAATCACAAACGGTTCCTGGTTTACCAGGGTCGCCGCCACATCGCCACTGGCCTTCTCCCAACGAGCATCATCGGGAGAAAAAGCTGCCAAAGCACTGGCCGCACGAAAGCGTTCGTCTTGATCGTTCAGCGGATTATCCACCAACGTCCACAATCGCTCCGTCAGCTTTTCCTTATGGCTCAGCAACGCTTCTCGAATCACCACCACTTCCTGCGGTTCGCCCTTGAGCAACTTCTGGTACAGATAATCCACCTGACCTTCATCCACCGGCAAAAGGGCGAGGCTGGCGTGCATTTGCTTGCGAGGATCGTTCGCTGACTGCTCCTTTTCCGCCTTTAGCATTGGATCAGTCCAGGCCCGGTACTTTTCCATTTCCTTGACCACATCAGGCACTTGGTTGATGTTGACGGCGAAGACTCGCCCCACCAATCCCCTGGAGTAATTCGAGTTCTCCCGCTCGTTCACCTGATTGCGAATCGTCAAACCCGTAATTGTCGCCACCGCCAGCAGCACACCAATCACCGCCGTCCGCACCCCATGATTCCGCCCCGCCTTCGCCATCATCTTCTTTTGCGGAGGGGTCCAGTTCTTCTTGTGTGTGAACCACCGGATATTGAACCATTGCAACAGCGACGGCAGTTGCCGATTTTCCGGGCGAACGGTCCACACGGCAGCACGATCAGCCAATAGCAGTTCGGCCCGGCCCCGGCGAGTTTCCTTCTGCTTCTGAGTCAGCCATGACCTGATCGAATGCACCAAATAGTCGTGAGTGAGTTGGTAGTATTTTTGCCCCGGCTTCGTCTGGAGTACGGAATCGTTGTCTACGTCTTTCCCTTCCGGGTCGGTTGGCGTGATGAGACGGATTTCGTTGTCGAGAATCCGAATCAGGTCATCGAAATCCTTGGGACGGCTGCCATACCCCGATACTTCCAGCAATTCGGCATAAGACCGCATGTGTCCCTTGAGGTCGCTCCCTGTTTCCGGCAACAGGGCTTTCAGATCGGCTCTGGCCGCTTTTTGGTGATAACGGCGTTCTGGAGGAGCCGCAGATGCGCAGAAAGTCTCTTCAAGGAACGTAACGCCGACGCCTTCCGTGCCGCCAACGGCTTTTAGTGAGGCCGTGGTCCACGCCTTGCCTTTCATCATCTCTGCAAAGAGAGCGAGTCGGACGCAGATGACCTTGCCTTCCTGAGCCAAGCCCGCCACGGCCTGATTCAAGAATTCCTTTTGGTCTTTGGTCGTGTCGCCGGGGTTTTCGGGAAGTTTGCCAAAGGCCCGCCCGAATGCCGCCAGGACTTTCCGTGCGTGGTCCATATCGAAGAGATCGACCGCCGCCGAGTTCTGACCTTCAAGAAGCCGAACTTCCAGATCGCGCATGAAGCGGGTGGCCGCCATCCAGAAGTCATCCCGCACCATGACGATGCATTGCACCCGGCCGCCGTCGCAATGCCGTAAGGCTTGCACCAACTCCGTGTTCTGCTCTTCCTTCTTGGCGTGTAGCCATTGCTCGAATTGATCGAAAACGATGACGACCTTCTTGCCCGACGGGATGCCTTGGCCACGGCGCAGAGCCGCCAGCGTCTCCTTCAACCCGACGTTCCAAGGCAGATTGGGACAGCGTTTCCGCAGGCCGTTCAAGAGGCGTGTCTCGGTTTCCTCGGCGGTCGCTTCAACGTACACGGCGATCACATTCGCGGAGATTCGCGGCAGCAAGCCAGCCTTCATCAGCGACGATTTGCCGCAACCCGATGGCCCGTAGATCAGCCCCACGGCGAACGTCTTATCGGCATCCATTTCCTCGATGCGAATTTTCCAGAAGCGAATACTATCGGGCAAGCCGTCGCGGTCGCGCGGACCGGGCAGCAGTTCGAGAAAGAAGTCGGCGTCGTGGGCATCGAAGGAACGCAAGCCTTTGGGGACGATCTTGATCGGCTTACTATCGGAAGCCGGACTTGGCGGCGCGGCTCCGGTTGAGCCGATCGGATTCGAAGAAATGGGGAAGACCGGCGTGACCGAGGGCGAGAGCGATCCGCTCTCCTTCTTTTCCTCGGCCAGAAAATGCCGAAGATCGTCGGCCAGGTCGTTGGCCGTCGTGTAACGCTCGGAGGCCCGCTTCGAGATCGTCTTCAAGCAGATGCGTTCGAGTTCCTTTGGAATGCCGTCGTGAAGTTGCCGAGGCGGACGGGGCTCGAAGGTCGTAATCTGCTCCAGAAGTTCACTCATCGTATCGGCCTGGAACGGCCGTTTGCCGGTGAGCAGCTCGTAGAAGACCACGCCCAGGCTGAAGATGTCGCTGCGGCCGTCGACCCGGTGCCCTTCGCCACGAGCCTGCTCGGGACTCATATAAGCCGGCGTCCCGGCGAATTGCGGGCCTTGGCCGATATTCTCTTCCTTCAATGCCAAACCAAAATCGACGACGAACGGTTTGCCGCTCGTGTCGAGCAGAATGTTCCCTGGCTTGATGTCTCGGTGAACAAGTCCCTGACGATGGGCATAATGTAACGCCTCGGCTATCGTGGCGATGAGTTCAGCCGTTTCGGCAGCGGCCGGTGGATTGTCCCTGATCCGTTGCTCCAGCGTGCTTCCTTCAATGAACTTCGAGACGATGAAGCAGGGAAATTCGTCGCTACCTCCGACATCATGAACGGGAACGATGTTCGGGTGATCAAGCTTCGCCAAGGTGCGAGCTTCGGCGAGATACGTATCGGCATCTTCGGGTCGCGACAGCAACCGGCCGTGCGGCACCTTGATGGCGACCAGCCGTTGCAACTGGTCGTCGTGAGCCAGATAGACGATGCCGAACCCGCCTTTGCCCAAGATTCTGGACACCCGATAGCGACCGATGCGCTGGGGAAACTCCGGAGGGACGGAATCGACGGTTTCGAGCCCGGAACTAACGGGTACATCAATCAGCGTGTGCTTGGGGGCATTCATGATCTGGGACCGCTCGAAGGCAAATGGCTATACCGAGGAAAAGTATACTCGCTCGGTGTCCGCATCGCCATGATTTGCTGGCTGACGTGGCAATCAAAAAAAACGAGGAGGAGATCATGAGACGGCCTTTCCCTTTTGGCTAACAGTCCTCAATACGCTTCCGTTCACTTCATGGCTCTCATCCGGCTTGGCCACGTCGGTATGGCGATTGCGCCTGTACTCTGAATCGGGCAATGCTTCCGAGTTGCTATTCATCTGAGAATGATTGATCATAACATAACCATGTCACTCAATCCTCTCACGGGAAAGTCCTCATGCGTGCTTCGTCTCCATTGATTCGGTTCCCGATTCTGATGGCCATTCTTGCTCTTGGTGTCTCTCAAGCCAAAGCGGCGAAGCCGCCCAACATCGTTTTGATTTTCGCGGACGATCTCGGTTACGGTGACATCGGGCCGTTCGGCAATAAGCAAGTCCGTACGCCGAACCTGGATAAGATGGCCACCGAAGGAATGAAATTCACCAGCTTTTATGCGACGCCGGTTTGCTCCATGTCGCGTGCCTGCCTGATGACTGGTTGCTACAACGCGAGAGTCTCTATCCCCGGCGTTTTGTTCCCCGCCAGCAAGATCGGCCTGCATTCGGACGAAATCACACTTGCGGAAATCGTTAAGAAGCAGAATTACGCCACCATCTGCATCGGAAAGTGGCATCTCGGACATCGTGAACCATTCTTACCGACCAAGCAGGGATTCGATTCATACTTCGGCATCCCGTACAGCAACGATATGTCGATCGATCCGCAGAACGCGAAATTTGCCAAGGACTGTGTGTTTCGAGAAGGAATGAACGAAGAGAAAGCGCGGGCTGGCGCGATTAAGAACACGGTGCCGCTAATGCGCGGTGTCGAAGTCGTTGAGTACCCGGCCGATCAGGCGACACTCACCAATCGCTATACTGAAGAAGCGGTGAAGTTTATCCGCGAGCACAAAGATGGTCCGTTCTTAATCTACCTGCCACACACGATGGTTCATTATCCGCTGGCAGCTTCAGAAGCGTTTAAGGGAAAGAGCCAGGCGGGCTTGCTCGGCGACGCCATTGAGGAACTCGACTGGTCGGTGGGCCAGATCATGAAAACGTTGAAGGACCTCAAGCTCGATGATGACACGTTGGTGATCTTCACGTCGGACAATGGCGCAGCGCTGGGGTCATCGTTCCCCTGGCGCGGCAAGAAAGCCACGAATTTTGAAGGCGGGGTTCGCGAACCATGTATCATGCGCTGGCCCGGCAGAATTCCTGCCGGCACGACCTGCAAACAGATCGCGGGGAACATCGACATGCTACCGACGATCGCCAAGCTCGTCGGTACCCATCTGCCCAATGATCGCATTATCGACGGCAACGACATCTCTTCATTAATGTTCGATGCCAAAGCTGGCCCAGTCCGCGATGTCCACCTCTATTTCAATGCACAAATGAAGTTGGCAGCGATTCGCCAAGGCGATTGGAAGCTTTTCTTGCAGCCT
>JAIOQJ010000792.1 GCA_021413475.1 Planctomycetota bacterium
GACCGTGCCGGCATGACGGCCGAAGTCATCTCCTATCGCGAACGCTCGGCCATCCGCGACGTCGGCAAAGCCCTGGGTCTGTCGCTCGATCGAGTCGATTTGCTCGCCAAGACAATGGACCATCATCCCGCTCGCGACGAAGATCGACTGGCCTCTCGATTGAGTGAAGGAGGCCTCGATCCGCACAGCCGCCTAACGCGGCAAATGGTGTGGCTGGTGCAACAGTTGCTGGGCTTCCCCCGGCATTTATCGCAACACGTCGGCGGCATGGTGATGACCAACGGCCCGCTCTGTGAACTCGTGCCGATCGAAAACGCGGCCATGCCGGGCCGGACCGTCATTCAATGGGACAAGGACGATCTCGATTTCCTGGGCATCCTCAAGGTCGATTGCCTGTCGCTCGGCATGTTGACTGCCATCCGCAAGGGCTTCGATCTGATTCATGGAGTTGGCCCGAAGGATGCAGCCAAATGGACGCTCGCCACGGTCCCTGCCGAGGATCCCGCTGTTTACGAGATGGCTTGCCGGGCCGATACCATCGGCGTGTTTCAGATCGAAAGCCGTGCGCAGATGAGTATGTTGCCCCGCCTCAAGCCCAAGTGCTTTTACGATCTGGTGATCGAGGTCGCCATTGTTCGGCCTGGGCCGATCCAGGGGAAGATGGTGCATCCGTATTTAAGGCGACGGCAAAATCTTGAACCGGTCGACTATCCCAGCGAGGCCGTTCGCTCGGTGCTCCAAAAGACGCTCGGCGTTTCCATTTTCCAGGAACAAGCGATGCGACTCGCGGTAGTCGCGGCCGGCTTCACGCCCGGCCTGGCCGACCAGCTTCGCCGGGCCATGGGCGCTTTTCGACGCCGAGGGATCATCGAAGCGTTCCGGGAAAAACTCCTCACCGGCATGCACGAGCGCGGCTACACCGACGATTTCGCCCAGCGCGTTTATCAGCAAATCTGCGGCTTCGGCGAGTATGGTTTCCCAGAATCCCATGCCGCTTCGTTCGCGTTGCTGGTTTACGTGTCCGCCTGGATGAAGTGCCATCATCCCGCCGCGTTCTGTGCGGCGATTCTCAACAGCCAGCCGATGGGCTTCTATGCTCCCGCCCAACTCGTCGCCGACGCCCGCAAGCATGGTGTCGTGGTTCTCCCCATCGATGTGAATCACAGCGAATGGGATTGCACGCTCGAAGGTTCGCAAACCCTGCGATTGGGTTTTCGCCTCGTGCGGAGCCTGGCGCAAAGGTATGTCGATCGACTCGTCGCGGTTCGTGCCAACGGGTCATTTCAAACTTTCTCGGAGTTTGTGCATCGGACGGGCCTGCGTGCCGGTGCCTTGAAGAAACTCTCGTCGGCCGATGCGTTCGGGTCGCTACAATTGGATCGCCAAACGACGTTGTGGCGATCGTTGACCGAACGAGGCCCCCTCACGCTCTTCGATGAAATCGATCGCGACGAAGCGCCCGCGGAACTGCCCGTCCTGTCGCCGTTCAAGGAAGTATTGACCGATTATGGCACGGCGGGTTTGACGCTGCGCCAGCATCCGATTAGTTTTCTGCGCACGCGGCTCGATACTCTCAAGATCACACCTGCGGCGGAACTCGCGGCCTTGGACAACGATCGCAAGGTCAAAGTGGGGGGCGTCGTGTTGTTGCGCCAGCGGCCGAGCACCGCCAACGGCATCACTTTCGTGACGCTGGAGGACGAAACCGGCATGGTGAATTTGATCGTTCGCCGTGCGGTCTGGGAGCGTTACCGCAAAATTGCTCGCCGGGCCGTTGCCATGATCGCGCACGGCCGACTACAGCGGGAATCGGACATCACCCACATTCTGGTCAATCGAATGGAAGATCTCTCCGATCAACTGACCGAGCTTGCGACGAAGTCTCGCGATTTTCACTGAGCAACCTTTCTCTGGATCAGTTCGTTCTCAAAATGGGATGGCGAACGGCAAGACGTTATTCAGAAAAATCACTTTCCGCCCGACGCCTTCAACTTCGCCCGTTTCGCCGCCCATGCTTCGTCCAGTTCGGCTTTCCAAATCTTGACGTCGTCGAACCAGGCGAACTGGCCGTAGTTAATCAGAACCAACCGGGACTTCTCGACCTTCAGGCCTTCGTCTTCAATGTAAAGGGCAGGTTGATCGTCGAATTGGGCGACCATCTCGGAGCCGTGGACTTCAATGAGGGCATTGTGCCAAGCACCGTCGGCCAGGTTAATCTTTCGGATCTCTTTCTTGCCGCCCCAGCGGGTGATCTCGAAGCCCTCCGGCGTGGCGATGGCCCGGGCCACGTGGCCTTTGGGGTTTTCGAGGCCGATGGCGAGCATCTTCGCGCCATCTAATTTGAACGAGAACTGGATCACGAAGTCTTGAGTCTTGAACGGGCCTTTCGTCGAGAGTTCCGAATGGTGCATGTCGCCGGGCAATTCGGAACATTTGAGTTGGCCGCCGGCCACTTCGAACTTGCCGGTGATGCGGTTCCAATCTTTCGAGTAGGCACCGTTGCTGAAACTGTGTTCGAGCAACAGGTCCCCGGTCTTGCACATGATCGGTTTGGGACCGGTCGCGGCCATGGGTGTCGGAGCGGCCTTGGCGTTGGGGTCAAACAGGCTCGGCAGCGTGCCGGTGCTGTCGCCGAGCTTCTCAACGGTGATGTCCATGCGGTTGAGCATCGACAGCCAGAGGTTGTTGAGCGGCGTTTCCTTGGCGAGGCGGATATGCCGGCCGGACGAAATCGTGCCGCAACCGCCGCCCGCGAGGAGGATTGGCAAATCTTCGTGATTGTGAGCGTTACCATCCTGGATGCCGCTGCCGTAGGCGATCATCGAATGGTCGAGCAACGTGCCGTCGCCTTCCTTGGTCTGCTTTAGCCGTTCGAGCAAGTAAGCGAGTTGCTTGGTGTGGAACAAGTTGATCTTCCGGAGCTTGGTTTGCTTGGCCGCATCGCCGCCATGATGGGATAGATCGTGATGCCCCTCCGGAACTTGAATGAATGGATACGGCTTGTTGCTCGCTTCGTTGGCCAGCACGAAGGTCATCACGCGCGTCACGTCGGCCTGGAAGGCCAACACCATCAAGTCGCACATGAGCCGAATGTGTTCCTCGTAAACGGCCGGGATGCTCGCCGGGGCAGGGTAGTCGGGCGTTTTCACCGGCGGCAGTTTGTCGGCCCGTTCGATGCGAAGCTCGATGTCGCGGATGGCGGCGAAGTACTCGTCGAGCTTGCGGACGTCGTTGACCGCGAGCCGATTGCCCAGGCTCTTGGAGTCCTCGCGAACGTAATCGAGAATGCTCTTCCGCCGGGCGTCGCGTTTGGCCTTCATCGGGTCGGCGGCGGAACCGAACATCCGTTCGAAGACGATCTTCGGATTCACTTCCTTGGGCAACGGCTGCGTGGCCGAGCGCCACGCCATCGTGGAAGAGTAGACGCAGCTATAGCCGGAATCGCAGTTGCCGGCCATCGCTCCCTGCTCGGTACCGATTTCGAGCGAAGCCAGCCGGGTCTTCTCGCCGATCCGTGCCGCGGCCGCCTGGTCAACGGAGATGCCGGCCCGGATATCGGTGCCGTCGGTCTTGTGCGGATGCACGCCGGTGAGGAAAGCGGCAAGTGCCCGCGCATGCCCACCGCCGCCGTCGCCATGAGGCCGAGCCTTATCAGCCGTGAGACCCGTGAGGACCAACAGTTTGTCTTTGACATTGGCCAACGGTGCGAGAATCGGCGAAAGCTCGAATTCGACCCCCTCCTTGTTGGGAATCCAATCCGCCATATTCACGCCGTTGGGGACATAAAGAAACGCCATGCGATTCGGCGCAATCGATTTCGGTGCCGCATTCTCCGCCCACGCGGTCAGCGGCCCCATCGCCTCAAGCCACGGCAGCGACAGGCTTACACCGAGTCCGCGCAGGATGGTGCGTCGGGAAATTTGTTTGGCATGGGTATTCATGAATTGGTCTCGGAACTTAAAGTCTCAAGTAGACCGGTTGCGGAGCAACCGGTCTACTTCATCATTCCCCGCCGTTGGCGGAACGCATCGCTCTTTACGATCTCGGCAATCAGGGCCGAAAACTTGTACTCGCCCGCCGGGAGTGCCTTCACGATGCGATCCACCGTTGGGCGGTCGTGATATTCGAGGCCGCGGCCGATGGCGTAGATCAGCATCTTCTCGGTGAGACATCTTGTAAACTCGTCCTTGCGTTTCATCACGATCGTCTTCAAGTCGGCCGGTCCCGTGAACTTGGAGCCATCGGGGAATTCGCCGGTAGAGTCGATGTCGAATGCGCCGTCTTTCTTTCGGAACGCGCCCACCGCGTCGAAGTTTTCCAGGGCGAAGCCGATTGGGTCCATCTTGGCGTGGCAGTTGGCGCAACTGGGGTTCTTGCGGTGAATTTCCAATCGCGAGCGCAGAGAGCCGGTCTCGACGGCCTTGTTGTCTTCCGGCAATTCCGGCACGTTTGCCGGCGGAGGCGGCGGTGGGGCACCGAGGATTTGCTCCAACACCCATTTGCCGCGTTTCACGGGAGAGGTTCGCGTCGGGTTCGAGGTCACCGTGAGGATGCTTGCTTGAGTCATCAATCCACCGCGCGTGTGGTCTTGCAACGATACCCGTTGGAACTCTTCGCCCTTGATGGGCTTGCCCGGCTTCAGGGCTTTCTTTCCCACCGGATTGCCGCTCGTGTCCGCGATGCCGTAGTGCTTGGCGAGCGGTTCGTTGAGGAACGTGTAGTCGGCATCGATGAACTCCAACACGCTGCGGTCTTCGCGCAGGATCGATTCGATGAAAAGCTCCGTCTCCTTGAGCATCGCGCCGCGGAGTTTCACGTTGAAGGTCGGGAAGAGTTGGCCGTCGGGGGAGATGAATTCGATCCGCTTCACTTGCAGCCACTGCATCGCGAAGTTCTGGATAAGTGCCGACGCACGCGGGTCGGCAAGCATACGGCGGACCTGGGCGTCGAGATTGGCCGTGAGTTGCTTCTTCTCGGCAAGATCGAGGAGCGTGTCGTCGGGCATCGTGCTCCAGAGGAAGTAAGACAACCGCGATGCCAGTTGGAATTCATCAAGCGTGCTCACCGCGGTGCCGCGCGGCTGATCGTCGAGTTCGACGCGGAAGAGGAACTTGGGCGAACAGAGGGCCGCTTGCATCGCCAGTTGCACCGCCGACTCCCACTTCTCGCCGCCGGCCAAGGCACCCTCGACCAGCTTGAGCGACCGGGCCAGTTCGTCGGCTTCGATCGGCCGGCGAAAGGCCCGGCGCAGGAAACGCGTCATCACGTCGCGTGTTTGCTCGGCCTGCGTTTTCGCCTCGGTGGCCAACAGTTTCCGCTGACTGGCCGGTCGTGAATCGAGCGGGCCTTCGAGGGCGAGGTATTCGATAAAGAGCTTCGACGCGGGTTTACCCTCGCCCGGTTTGTCGATGGCAATGACCATGCGATGGCGATTGGCCATGGCCGGGACGCGGACTTCGAGGATTTCCGCGGCTTCACGTTTGTCCGCCTTGACCGCGAAGGTTTTCAAGATCCGCGCGGGCTTGGGCACGTTGCCGGAGAGCTTGGCCAAATCCGCATCGGGCGAGGGATCTGGCAGATCCTTGCCATGAACCAGGATTGTCACATTGATTGGCTGATCGGTGCCGCTCTGGCCAAAGACACGGGTGCGGAAGATGTAATCGCCATCCGGATCCCAAATATAGGGGTTGTTGATCGGCCCGACTTCGATGAACTCCTTACCGTCGGTCGCCATCTGGCGGAAGCCTTTGTCGATCAGTTTGCCGACGTTCGGATTGGCCGGTTCGGTGAACATCGACGACAGATGCCGTTTCACGGGCGCGGGCGGGTTGGGTACGATCGCCCGGCTCATGATGGTGTCGGCCGCGCCGAGATAACGTTCCATCAGCACGGGCGAAAGCGTGAGAACATCGCCGATGTTGTCGAAGCCGTGGCCAATGTCGTCGGAGGGGAAATCCTCGGTCGGATCGAAGGTGACGCCAACCAGATCGCGAATCGTGTTGCGATACTCGACGCGATTCAGCCGGCGCATGGTGACCCGTCCGGGATCTGGCTTGGCGTTTTTGTCGGCATGATCGAAGACAGACTTCACAAGTTTCGCGAACGATTCGACCTCGGTAATCGTCGGACGCGGCTTCTCCTTGGGTGGCATTTCGCCGGAGGCGATCATTTTTAAGACGTTGTCCCAGACCTTGCGCTGCTTCAAAAGAGAGGCCGAATCGCGAAACGCTTCCAGCGAGACTTCCGCTTTCGGTGTCTTCCCGCCGTGACAGGCGAGGCAGTGCTTCTCGAGGAATGCTCGCTCGGTCTTGCCAAATTCAGGTGCCGGTTCAGCCGCGTATAAATTGGCGGATACGCTGGAGACAAGCAGCAGGCTCAGGTTGCGGATTGTTTTCATCGCTCACTCTTCGCAATTTGACTAGCGAGTCCCAGAATTCGGCACGGCGGCATCATCGCGTATCGATCGCTGATATTCTATTATTTTTCCTGGTTTCCGCCTTCCGTCTACGACAATTGTCGGAGTCTGATTATTCGCTTGGCATTCCGGGAACTGTCGACTAACGTAGCACCCTCGCCGACATCCACGATCAATCGAGCAAGCTTATGCGTCAGCGCGTCCTTGGAAAAACCGGCATGTCGGTGAGCGAACTCGGTTTGGGAGGTTATTTCCTCTCGAACCTGGGGGCGAATTTCGAGGATTGCCGGCGGGCGGTTCATCGGGCCGTCGAACGCGGCGTGAACTTTATCGATACGGCACCCGCCTATGCCAATAGTGAGGAAGTAGTCGGCCGTATCATCCGCGACATTCGCGCGCCGCTGATAGTCTCCACGAAACTGGGCGGCCGGCCGCATCCGTTCGATCCTCGCAACAAGGAGCAACTTCGAGAGTCCGTTCAAGAGAGTCTGCGCCTGCTGGGCCGTGAGGTGATCGATGTCTTGATCGTTCACGAGCCCGATCGTCCGCACCAGTATGCTTGGTGGACCGATCCCGAGAGTGTCGCCGGCCCGGTGTTGGAAGTGCTCGATGAACTGAAAAAAACCGGCGTCATCCGCTTTATCGGCCTCGGCGGGACGACGGCCACCGAGATGGCTCACTTCGTTCGCTCGGGGAAATTCGACGTCGTCCTGACGGCATTCAACTACAGCACGCTCTTCCGTGAGGCGACCCAGGAAATCCTCCCGGCCGCGACCAAGCTTCAAATGGGAGTCATCCTCGGTTCGCCGCTTCAGCAAGGAGCATTGGCCGAGCGTTACGATGCGATCGTCCGCCGTAAACCTGCCTGGCTCGCCCGCGGACGGCAGGAGCAGTTCCTCGCTCTCTATCGGCTTCTCGACGAAATCGGTATGACGATTGCGGAGCTCAGCCTTCGCTTTGCTCTCTCGAACCCGGAAGTTCACGTCGTCTTGAACGGAGCCAAAAACGAAGAGCAAATGGACAACTCCCTGAACGCCATCGAGAAGGGGCCGTTGCCCACCGATCTTCTCGCAAAAGTTGACGCCATCGCCGCCATGATGCCGAACCGCCCCTTCGAGGAGCCGATGTGCCTGCCGTTCGACAGGCCCTATTACGGACCCGGCGGTGCCAATGGCGGCCTCGGTTTGACTCACTAACTTATCCTTTCACTAACTTATCCTTGATTCAAATTCGAGGCGTGACAAAACAGAATGAAATCCCCGCGGAAAAGTAGGTTGCGGAGGGAAACATCAACGACTCAGTATTCATGATGATGGTTGCAATCACCTCGAAAATCGGATATATTTATCTCCACCTACCACCCGCTGGAGAAGTCTCTTCATGCTCAGTCTCGTTTCCGATCCTTCACGTTCCGATCGCATGATTACTCGAC
>JAIOQJ010000032.1:0-8794 GCA_021413475.1 Planctomycetota bacterium
GATTGTTATTCCTCTCGACGGCTCCGCATTGGCTGAACGCATCATTGAGCCTGCGGCGAAATTGGGGAAGGCGGCCGGTGCGGCGTATTCGCTTCTGCTGGTGCTGGACAAATCGTCAACACTCGGGGGAGCAGCCTCCGAAGCGGCACAAAATCAGGCGGCAGCCTATCTGGGCAGAATTGTCCATCGTCTGCGTGCCGAATCGCTACTCGTTGATGCCGATGTCATCCAGGCCGCCAAGGCGGCAGAGGCGATTCTCGAATTTGTCGCGCAGCGCGGCAATCCAGTGATCGCTTTGGCGACTCACGGTAGATCCGGTTTGCAACGTTTGATCCTCGGCAGTGTGGCCGACAAGATTATCCGAGGAGCGACGATGCCCGTGCTGATCTACCACCCGATGGAGAAGACGTGACTCCGACATGGCTCACAGGGTGCCTCAATGGTGTCGTGGGTGACGGATTGATGCATCATCAATCCGACGGGCCCAGTCCGGGTGGCGGTGCGAACTTTGCGAACATCTTGGAAATCACCGAGGATGGAGTCGTCGCGATCGACACGTATCAGCGGATTGTGATGTTCAATCAGGGTGCCGAACGGATATTCGGACATGCATCTGACGAATTGCTTGGAACGCCCTTCGATTTACTGATTCCCGAAAGGTTTGTGCTGAATCATCGATCGCATGTTGCCGACTTCGCCAAATCGAGCGTCCAGGCGCGGTTGATGGGCGAGCGCCGTGAAGTGATCGGGCTGCGTAAGGATGGCAGCGAGTTCCCCGCGGAAGTTTCCATTTGCAAGTTTGATCAAGCGGGAGCCACCTATTTTGCCGCCATCGTTCGCGACATCACCGAGCGTAAACGCAGCGAGGCTGCCATGGTCCAGATCAATCACCAACTCGAAAATCGCGTGAGCACGAGAACGCAAGAACTGGAATTCGCGAACGAGCAATTGCAGAGTTCACTCAGGCAATTAGAGTCGAAAACCGACGAACTGCGATCCACGAGCCAGCAACTTTGGCAGGCTGCGAAATTGGCCAGCGTCGGTGAACTCGCCGCGAGCATCGCACATGAACTGAATAATCCACTTGGAACCGTGAGTCTCCGTGTCGAATCCATCCTTGCCCAGACCGGACTGGACGATCCACGCCGCAGATCTCTTGAAATTGTCGAACAAGAAGTGGAACGCATGGCCCGACTTGTCGCCAACCTATTGCAGTTCAGTCGTCACGGTCGCGAGCAAATCTCCACGGTCAATGTTGATGAAGAGATTCGAATGACGGCCGAATTGACTCAGCATTTTCTGAAGCGGCGCAGCATCGAGATTAGCACGCATTTTGAAGAAGGCTTGCCCACGATTTTCGCCGACCGCCAGAAGCTTCGACAAGTGTTCCTGAATTTATTCACCAATGCCGGCGACGCCATGCCTCACGGCGGCAAATTGGTAACGCGTGTTCGCAAAGACTTGTCGCCCGCGGGCAAATCACAATTGGTTGTTGAGGTCAGCGACACTGGGGTCGGCATTTCCCCCGAGATATTGCATCGCGTGACGGACCCATTTTTCACGACGAAGGAAGAAGGCAAGGGGACCGGGCTGGGCCTGGCCATTTGCAAACGCATCGTTCACGAACACCAGGGCAGTATTCATATTGAAAGCGAAGTCGGCAAGGGCACCTGCATTCGCATCACTCTTCCGGTTGCCAGCGAGAAAAACGTTCGGAAGCTCGTTGACAGCTGATTGAAATCGCCCGATTGGAATACCCATGGCCAACCGTACCCACAACCGGATTCTAATCGTCGACGACGAAGTCGAACTGATGCATGCTTTATGTGATTCGCTGAAAGATCAGCAGTTTCAGGTTCAAGGAGCCAACTCTCCGATCGAAGCTCTCCAATTCCTCCGAGAAGGCGAGTTTGACATATTGCTGAGCGATCTGATGATGCCGGGAATGGACGGCATCCAACTATTGCGCCACGCCATTGAGATTGACCCAAACCTCGTTGGCATCATCATGACGGGGCAGGGGACTATTTCCACCGCCGTCGAGGCGATGAAGATTGGTGCCTTCGATTACATTCTCAAGCCGTTCAAGTTGCAGGCAATTCTCCCCGTACTTGCTCGGGCAGTGGATGTTCGCGCGCTGAAGCTAGAGAATGTCCGCCTGCGGGAATACGTGGAGGAGTTGACATTTAAGCATCCGCGTTACCGATTGGTGGGCAATAGCCGTGCCATGCAAAAAGTGATGCAGATGATCGAAAAGGTCGCTCCAACGGATGCGACAGTGTTAGTGCGCGGCCCGAGCGGAGCTGGGAAAGAACTGGTCGCTCACGCCCTGCATCACAATAGCCTGCGCAAAGATCGACCAATGGTGACGATCAACTGCGCCGCCCTCCAGGAAACACTCCTCGAATCGGAGTTGTTTGGTCACGAGAAAGGTTCCTTCACGGGAGCCGCCGGTGCGAAACGGGGCCTTTTCGAGGTGGCCGAGGGCGGTACTCTTTTCATCGATGAAATCGCCGAGATGTCGCCGAGCATGCAAGCGAAGTTTCTAAGAGTTCTGGAGAACGGCGACTATCGACGCGTCGGCGGAACACAAGAGATACACGCGGACGTGCGCATAATTGCCGCGACCAACAAACCGCTGGAAGAGGAGCAGAAGGGCGGACGGTTTCGTGAAGATCTGTTCTATCGGCTCAACGTCATCACCGTGCCATTGCCGTCGCTCAAGGATCGACGTGAAGATATTCCCATGCTCGTCGAGCATTTTTTGACCACGCGGCAACTCGGCAAGGTTCGCTGCCAGGTCGCCCCTGAAGCGATGGAAGCGATTGTCAATTATGATTGGCCGGGCAATATTCGCGAACTTGCCAACGTGGTCGAGCGCGCCCAGATTCTGGCGGAGAATAATCGCATCACTTGCGATGATCTGCCGGACAATTTGCTTGTTGCACCGTCGAAAGAGATCGAGCGGATATCGCCCGGCGATTCACCGGTAGTTCTCCGCGATGTCGAGCGACTGCACGTGACTAAAGTGCTGCAACAAATGAAAGGGAACAAGGTCCATGCGGCCCGCACGCTCGGGATCAGCCGGCGGGCCCTGTATCGATTGATCGCCAAGTATAGGCTGGACGAAGTGCTGCACGAAAAAGAAATCAAGATCGGAAGTTAGTTTTCGGATGTCGAGAAATGTCCCAAGCGAATGTGGTGGCAGCGACGGTTTGATCTCTATCCGTCGCTGGTGCCTCCACAGGTAAGGACTGTCATTCGTGGATGGGCGTGAAGCTCGTATTGCGAACCTCGCGGCAATGTTGATGGCAGCGTACGCAACTGACGGTCATATCAACATAAGCGAGCGTGGCACCGTCGACGTTCTTCTCTTTGGCTTTCTTGATAATCGTCTCGGCGGCACGGCGGAAGTTGTTCGTATTTACTTCGTACATCGGAGTCTTGAGAACGGTCCATTCCGCCGCCTTGCTGATGCGCATCAGTTCCTCGGCACTCTTTTGAATCTTTTCGAAATCATTCAACGCCAGCCCTTCCAGCAAGAGTTGCGCATTCTTCAGCTTATCGGCCATCAACGGATTCACCTTGGGAAGCTCCGCCTTTTTCGGCTCAGCCGCGGATGGATGATCGCCTGAAAGTATAGTCACTGACAAAACCGCGAAGCAAACCAGCAATGTCGTACGCATCGTATTACTCCTGAAACTGGGAATGTCCAAGCGGAAGGAGTGCAACTCTAGTACCAACCCTCAATTTCAGGTGGATTGGAAGGCAATCAGATGATATCGCTGCATTTTTCGCACACTCAAAGCGTGGAATTGCGCCACAATGGCACATCGTACGGCCCAAGATCGCCCAGACTGTCGCGGATGAGTCCGGTTGATCTCATCAAATTCATCGTGTTCCCTCCTGAATCACCCAATAAATGAAATGCTCTCCCTGATTTCTCCATAAAGATATAGTGATCCTTTTCCCCTGGAAGGGCCGTCGATGCCGGAGAACCCTGTTGATCCGACTGCTGAACCGCCGGGAGCGACACGTGGAGCGCGTGGGCGACGGCCGATGCTGCAAGCTCTATTTGAGTCTTTGCAGCCGGGGGCGGCTGTCGATCAACGCAAGAGCATCGAGAACAGCCAGGGGGAACGTTTCGTATTGATCCCGGCGGGGAACTTTCAAATGGGTTCGCCGGCCGACGAAATTGGCCACCGCGCCAACGAGTCGCCGCGGCGGGAAGTGCATGTGACCAAGGCTTTTTTCCTCGGCATCCACCCTGTCACGCAGGCGAGTTTTGAACGGGTGATGGGGCGGAACCCTTCTCGGTTTCAGAGCGGCAAAGTCGGCAAGCTGAAGAATCCGGTCGAGAATGTCTCGTGGGACGAGGCCAACGAATATTGTCGACGGTTGGGCATGGTGCGCGAGGAAGCGGCGTTGAATCATCGCTATCGTTTACCGACCGAAGCGGAATGGGAGCTTGCCTGCCGGGCCGGAACCGCGACGCCGTTTTGTTTCGGCGAAACTCTGTTGCCCGAGCAAGCAACCTTTGACACACGGCTGGCGATCGCGGAAGATGCGGGGACCACGCCGGTCGATTTGCATCCGGCGAATCTGTTCGGCCTTTACGATATGCACGGCAACGTCTGGGAATGGTGTGCCGACTGGTACGATGCCGGTTACTATCGAAGCGGCTCGGTGCGCGATCCGGCCGGTCCGCCAACGGGACGCTTCCGCGTCTTGCGCGGTGGCTCCTGGCGGAATCAGGCCGACAAGTGTCGGGCGGCCTACCGCAATGGCCTCGAACCCTTCCAGCGAGATTCCGCGAGTGGATTCCGTGTTGTTCTCGTTACCCAACCGGCGTCGTGAGTCGGTGGTTGTCGCCAGCCCGAGGAGAAACCCGTGCCCCGGATTTTGTTGGTGGAGGATAACGACGTCAATCGCGACATGATCCGTCGCCGGCTCGAACAGCGCGGCCACCTGGTCACGATGGCGAGCGATGGCGAGGAAGCGATTGCTCGTTCGAAATCCGATGCCCCCGACCTGATTCTCATGGATCTTGGACTTCCCAAAATTGACGGCTGGGAGGCGACCCGGATCATTCGGGCAGATGCCCTTACCGAAAACATCCCGATCGTCGCATTGTCGGCCCATGCCGCAACCGCCGATCAGGAACGGGCGATTCAGGCCGGTTGCGATCTCTTCCTGACCAAACCGGTGCAGATGTCGCAACTTCAGGACACGATTAAGCAACTCATCGATGCCCGCAAATCAGCGATCCCCCAGGCCTTGCCCGTTGACGAGGACGAGGACTCGATCGCGATTGGGTCGCACTCGGGGAGTGGGCCAGTTTCGGAAGATACCGCCATCTTGTCGACGGCCGATATTGTGCCACCATCCCCCGCGGCGAAGAATTCGCTCGCGGAAACGATGATGCTCCCCGTACTTCCCAAAACTGTGCCGCCTCCGAAGACCGAGACGAAACCTCCGGTGGTGGTCGCGCCTCAGACCGACGTCTCGGTGCTGAGCAAGCGGATTCTTGTCGTTGAAGACAATGACGCGAACCGGGTTATGCTCTGCCGGCGGCTCGATCGGCAAGGCTTCATCACGGTCGAGGCTGCGGATGGCCGGGCCGCGCTGAAGGTGGTCCGGGAACAGAAGTTCGATCTGATGCTGCTCGACGTCATGATGCCGGAGATCGACGGCTATCAGGTGCTTCAAGAACTGAAAGGCGACGAGGATCTGAAAGCGTTGCCGGTAATTATGATCTCCGCTCTCGATACGATGGACAGCGTCGTGCGCTGCATCGAGATGGGGGCAGAGGATTATTTGACCAAGCCGTACGACCCCGTGCTGTTGCAGGCACGCATCAATGCCTGTCTCGATAAACGCCGTCTCCGCGATCAGGAAAAGGAATACCTGCGTGCCGTGGCGGATTTGACGACCGCGGCCGCCCGGCTCGAACAGAACGCTTTTGATCCCGCCGGTCTCACGGCGGTCTGCGCGCGGCCGGACGCCCTCGGTCATCTGGCCACGGTATTCCAGCGGATGGCCCTGGAAGTGCAGGCGAAGGTTTCGATGTTGCGCGAAGAAGTGCAGCGTTTGAAAGTGGAGATCGACGACGCTCGCAAGGCCGAGCAAGTCGCGGAAATTACGGAGTCGGAGTACTTCCTGCAACTGCAGTCCAAGGCGAGCGAGCTTCGCCAGAAGTATCGGCGTCTGCCGCAAGGGACGGGATGAACGCTACGTGATATTTTCTGAACGGAAGTCTTCGCCGTATCGTTTCAGTATCCGCCATTCCGGACCGATTTCGCGTGCTCCAACTGCTGGATCCGGCGAAGGTAGGCGTTGTGCAGTAGATTCAACTCCGTCTTTTCCTTGGCAACATTGGTCCAGTCGGCGTCAAATGCTTCGCGGAACGCAGCGCGGGTTTCGTCGAACCGGTCAGTCATCAGCAAATATCGCACTCGTTGCATCTTGAGTGGGCCGTAGTTCGGATAAAGTCGCAACCCATCCTCCAGAATGCGCTTGGCTCGCGGTGCGTCGGCATTGAAAAACGCGGCCTGGATCGCATCCGCGTAGGTGTTCGCATCGGCGGGGTCGAGACGCAATGCGGTGTCGAAAACCTTGTCGAGCAATTCGGGATGATCCTCACCAAGTTCCGCCAAATCGAGAAGAACCCGGCCAAGCCCGGCATGATGGAAACCATATTGCGGTTCCAGCTTTACTGCCGCTTCAAATCCCTGGCGGGCGAGTTCCGATAGCCGTCGTTTCGCTACCGGATCCATCTCCAGACGGGCCATCTCCCCGGCACGCATCGCCATACAACTTTGATAGAAGGGGTTCCACGGGCAAAGGTGAACGGCCTTTTCATTGAGTTCCAAGGCCTTATCCGGCCGCGAATGTGCTCGAAGGTCCGCCTCACGTGTGAGTGTTTCCGCTCGCCACGGATCAATCACCAGGTGAACCAAGAGAAAGGCACAACCGGCGAGTATAGCCGCCTGCACGGCACGCCACGAAACGGTCGCTACCTGATTTGCCGGGTACACAGCTACTGGAACGGGCGGCTCCGCGAGGCGGGAAATCATCGCCAGTCCAACGGCCGCGAGGCTGCCGCAGGCGATCACCGTAAAGCCGAACAGTTCGGTGACAAAATAGCCGATGAAGGCCGCAAAGATGGCGAGTACCAGGGTTCGATCGTTCGAAGAGAAAATCCAGGCGCGTCGGAATGAGATGCCGATGGCCGCAACAAGCCCCAGACAGGCAATAAACCCCACCAACCCCTGGGTCACGAGAACATGGAGGAATTCGTTGTGCGCTCGGGACGGCGTGACTCCCCAATAGATCTTCCAGTAAGCAATGCCGCCGTGCCGTCCATAGACTTGCTGAAACGTGTCGGGCCCGCAACCGGTCCAAGGCCGTTCAAGGAAGATCCGCCAGGAATTCTCCCAGATGGCGAAACGCCCGGCACTATCGAGGAATCCACGAACGCGATCGTGAATACCGGGAACCAAGAAGCCTGTAAGCCCAACGACGATCGCTCCAACCGTGAGATAGAGTAGCTGACGACCTGTGACGCGCCTTTCACCCTTCCACCAAAACGCCAGTACGGTAGCGGCCGAGGCCATCAAACCAAGCCAGGCGGCGCGGGAAAGTGTCAGCACCGTCAGGACAGTCATCGCCGTTGCCAGCACGATCAACGAGTTCCGATTGATTCGTGAGCAGCGAAGCGCCAGCCAGACGACCAACGGGATCGCCAGGACGAAATACGCTCCGAGATAATTCGCGTTCCCGAATGTTGAGAACGGCCGCACCCAGTTGCCGATTCGGGAAGGATCGTTCCAGTTGAACGGATCGAACCCCAGGATCTGGAAGAAGCCATACAAGGTGACAAGAATGGCCGCGTAGGCGATTGCCCCGAACTGTGCCGCCATTTGTTCGGGAGTACGTACCAGCCAGCGTGCCGATAGGAAAAGAACGTACAAGGCCAGCATCGTCACGAAGCCGGCGAAATTCTCGTGAAAGCCATAGAACGACGTGGTCGGGCTGATGGAGGCGAGCGTTGCGATTCCCATTGCCCCGACGCAGATCAACCCGGCCGCCGTGAGCGGTTGGCGAAGTTCGAGTTTTAGTCGCGTTATCGAAAGCCGCGTGGCGGAAAGCGTGCCAAGAACGATGAATCCAATCACGCTCGAGATCAGCACGAGAAGTTTGACGAACTCGAAGCTCTCGACCGTCGCCTGTGAAAAAGCCAGTGGGGTGACAAATAGATGCAACGCCAACCAACCGCGTCCGATGGCTTCCAGCCTCGAGGGACGGTCCGGGGGCGTCACAAGCGGCGCGCGGGATCGCTTCATGTCGGACGCATAATCGAGAGCGGGGGGGGGTGTCAAGACAACCTAACTCCCCGGCCCGAGAAGAACCTAACCCCCCGTCCCCCTTCCCTAGGAGGGAAGGGGGAGAAAAGCCAGTCTTCCTCCCCCCTTTCCTCCTAGGGAAGGGGGCCGGGGGGGGTTAGGTTGCTTCGGGCCCCCGATGGCTCACCTCCGGCACCGTCAAAAAACCCCAGCGCAGAGCCTGATCCTGCGTGTAATTCTTGCCCAACGTCAACGCCGTGACGGCCTTGGCCATTTCGTAGCCGAGATAAAACGAGTGGCCGAGGTCGAGTTTCGGGTCGCTCTCACGCATTTTTTCGAACAGGATGAATGGATCGGTACCGTGCAGATAAACGGAGCCGTTGATGACGTGAATCTCGCTGCGTTCAACGAATAGGCGGTAGTTGCGATCGGTCACTTGCCGGGCCAGT
>JAIOQJ010000032.1:8802-9365 GCA_021413475.1 Planctomycetota bacterium
GGTCACTTGCCGGGCCAGTTCGAGCAGGCCCTCTTCACCCAGTTCGTACTGTTTCGGATCGCGGAGCACGATCAAGTCGGTCGCGATCCGTTTGGGCGGCACTTGCTCTTCGACTGCCTGATACACCAGTCGGCGGGCCAGGTCGAATTCCTTGACGGCACTCCGGCACCAGGGAATCACCTCCGTCGTCAAAACGCTGCGGATGCCGAGTTCTTGACAGAAGCCGGCCAGAAGTACGTTGATCCCCGCCGAATCGACGTCGGTGAGTTCCGTGAGGTTGCCGATCCCCATCATGATTTCCACGTCGGGATAGCGACGCCGCGTTTCCAGATAACGGCCCAGCGACGCCGCGAACCCGAGACCGATCGGTTCGAGAATCGGATCGACGCGGAAGGACGTTTCAAAGTTTGCGAGCTTTTCGATGGTGTGGTGCAGGCTTTCGAAATCCGACGGCAGATCGGGAATGGCAACCACTTCGAGGTCGGGATGGGAATCTTGCCAGCGGCGAACGTGTTCGACGTTCGTGCTGTTCACACTCAGAACCAGCTCCGCCCCGGACGCGA
>JAIOQJ010000032.1:9372-10619 GCA_021413475.1 Planctomycetota bacterium
CGCCCCGGACGCGAGGGCGGCCGAGACTTCGACCGCATCAAATGAATCGATCGAGACGCGGAGACCTTCGTCGCGCAACATCCGGGTCGCGTTGCCGACGCCCGACCAGGTGGAACCGGGATCGCAGCCGAGATCGATTAAGTCGGCCCCGCCTTGCCGATAGTGGCGGGCGATCTCCAAAATCTTTTCGCGGCTCAGCGACGGGGCGTGATTGATCTCGGCGAGGATTTCGATGTCGAACACATCCGGCGCCTTCCGCGGATGCGAGCGCTGGCCGAAGAACTCGGGCAGATCGCGCAGATCTTTCGGGCCGCGCACGACGGCCTGGCCGGTCGACTTCGCGAGGACGTCGATCTCGCCACGGCAGTATCCGGGTAGTACGATGCGTTCGATATTGGGTGGAGGAACAAGGTGCCTGGCGATCCAATCGGTGGTGAGGAGGGCCGCCACGGTGATGGGGAGAACAACGATCTCCGCCTCGAAACCCGCCCGCGGCGCCAGGTCGGCGAGAATCCGGCGGAGCGCCGGTGCCGCCAGTTTGCCGGTGATGAACAGATATCGCGGAGCGGTGGCCATCGCCTTATCCTACCGCCGCGGCGACCGGGAGTCGTTCCCCTTCTTGCTTTCGGAATTCCGTTTCGTCGATGCGCTGGAACGTCACGCGATCGCCAACCCGCAACGGAAAGTAGCCGGCTTCGACATCCACCAGCACCAACGGCGTGCGGCCGATCAGGTTCCAGCCGCCTGGACGGACCTGCGGATAAATCCCCGTTTGTCGTCCGGTTAACCCGACGCTTCCTGGTTCCACACGCAAGCGAGGCGAAGGCAAGCGAGGCACGCCGCTCAGTTCCGGAGGGAGATAACCGAGATAGGGAAAACCCGGCGCGAAGCCGAATTGCCTTTAGTGCCTTTTCAGCGGCCGAGTACCGAACTTGGTCCGCATCGAAATGGACCCCGACGCTCGCATAGGCAGGGACGACATCGAAGAGCCAGGGGAAATTCGCCTCGCGAACGGCCTGGGTAAAACGAATCGCGTCCGTCTCGTCCGGTTGATAGACAAGCACGGCTTGATCGCCCAGAGGATGAAAGGTTGGTTTGGGCGTTCCAGTGCGAAGAAGAAGGGCCATGGCAAATTAGCCGCTTGCGGCTTAGCGCTCGCCGCGAAGCCGCAAGTGGCTCTCCTTGAATGAGAGCTAGCGCGAAGCCGCAAGCGGATTTTTTGTTCGTAGTGACCCGCTTTAGCGGGT